>JBNKDZ010000553.1:0-6718 GCA_050288525.1 Cyclobacteriaceae bacterium | reverse complement strand
AGCCCGACTTCCAACGGCCTTCGCGGAGGTGACATACATGGTCTCAGTCGCACGCTGGGGCTTCAGGGTGTTGACCTTGAGCGTAGAGGTGCGATAACACCTACTCCATGGGTGTCTCACGGCGATCCGGTAGATATGTTTATGCGCGACGGGGTAACCAAAAACTATAATGTCTCCCTTTATGGGTCGAACAAAGACGGCAACTTCCGCCTTTCGTATACCAATTTTGACAATCAGGGGATCCTGCCGAATACCAACCTGCAACGTCATAATGTGACAATCAACACGGGTTACAACCTTACTGATAAGTTTAAAGTGGATGTCAACGGGAGCTACATCAAATCCTTGAGTGACAACAGGGCTGTCAACAGCTATGGTACAGAAAGTGTTATGTACCTGTTTACCTGGTACGGCATGCAGATCAATACCAACAGCCTCCGAAATTACTGGCAGGATGGTCTGGAAGGGTTTCAGCAGTTCAACTACAACTACAACTACCACGACAACCCCTATTTCAATATGTATGAAAATACCAACGGGTTGAATAAGGACAGGCTGATGGGAAATGTGAAACTCAGCTATCAGATCACCGATGAGTTAAGTTTGAGCGCCCGTACCGGGATCGATTATTTCAATGAGCTCCGTATCATCAAGAGAGCCTACAGTACCCAGCGATTCCCGAAAGGGCAGTACAGGGAAGACATCATTAAATTCCAGGAAATAAATTCTGACATCCTCCTGACATACGATAAGGAAATCAATGCCGACTGGCAGGCTTCCTTATCACTGGGAGGTAACAGGATGGTGCGCAAAGATAATTACAACGCCACCAGTGCCAACCAGCTGGTTATTCCCGGATATTACAATTTCGGGAATACGGACATACCGCTTTCAACAGCCACAGCAATTAACGAAAAGCAGATCAACAGTTTATACGGCTTTTTAAGGGTAAGCTATAAAAATGTGATCTTTCTGGATGTCACAGGTCGCAACGACTGGTCGAGCAAGCTGGCTCCGGGCAACAACTCCTATTTCTATCCTTCGGCATCTGTCAGTGCTGTTATCAGCGACATGTTGACCATGCCAAGGGCAGTTTCCTTCATGAAGCTTCGCGCAAGCTGGGCACAGGCAGGAAACGACACGGAAGACTGGGCACTCGACCCTGTGTATAACACTTCCGATGCATTCGGAGACAACCTGAGGATCCAGGAATCTACCATCCTTCCCAATCCGGATCTGGTTAATGAGCTTAGTACTTCCTATGAGCTGGGAGCAGATATGCGGTTCTTTGGTGGCCGCCTGGGTCTTGATGTTACCTATTTCAATTCTGCTACCGACAATCAGATTGTACGCAGAGTAGTGGCGCATTCGACAGGTTATACCGAGCGCTATGAGAACTTTGGGCGGATCGTCAACAGAGGTGTTGAGGCGATGTTGAACATCACTCCGGTTAAACTGAATGATTTCGTCTGGGATGCTTCGCTGAATTTCTTTAAAAATAAAAATGAGATCCGCGATATCGGTGATATTGACTACCCGTTGGCAGGGAACAGGATTACCCTGATCGCAAAAGAAGGGGGATCTATGGGTGACATGTACGGTACCGGTCTGGTGAAAGACCCCGATGGTAACGTTGTATTCAGAGATGGTCTCCCACAGGAAGATCCGAACCTGCGACTGTTGGGCAACTACAACCCGGACTTCATCCTCGGATTCAACAACTCCTTCAAATACAAAAATATCTCTGTGAGCTTCCTGTTTGACTGGCACAAGGGTGGTGATCTGATGTCCCTGACCAGGCTTATCGCGGCTACTTCCGGTAACATCGTCGAGACGCTGCCCGGAAGGACTACCGAACTCGGAGGGGTGACATTTACAGATAGTGATGGCAATGTTCGTACAGACGGTATCATCGGAGAAGGTGTGAAAGAAGTGTACAATTCGGAAGGCGATGTGATCGGGTATGAACCGAATGATGTTGCAGTTCCGGCATCGGCTTATTACAACAAGCGGTACAAACGACAAAATGAAGAAGAAGGGATGTACGATGCTTCGTACCTGAAGTTGAGAGAGCTTAAGATAAGTTATGTGCTTCCGGATAAGTTGTTTAAAGGGGCCGTTCAGAATGTGAAAGTCTCCTTTGTAGGCCGTAATCTGGCACTGTGGAACAAATTCAATCATGGCGACTCGGAGCTGACCTCATTTAGTGGTTCGAATATGGTTCTTGGTGTCGAAGATATGGCCATCCCGAGCACCAGAAGTTTTGGGTTTAACCTGTCAGCACAATTTTAATTAACGCATAACAATACGAACATGAAATATATAAAAATAATCAGCCTCATCTTAATCATGTCATCTATGATGGCATGCGATGACTTTGATGTGAAAACGAAGAATCCCAACACACCAACAGATATCTCGAACAACCCGGAGTTGTTGTTGACAAATATTGAGAAAGAAGTTACAGATCGTCTGGTGCGGGATGCATGGAGCAATGCCAACCTGATGGGCCAGTATTCAGCCCGGATTGTATTTACAGCATTCGACCAGTTTGAATGGGGAGATAACGGTGGCACTTGGGAATTAATGTACCGCAATATCCGGAATGCCTCCCAATTGTATAATATTGCCAATGAAAAGGAAATCGATTCATACAAAGGAGTATCGTTGATCCTTCAGTCGCTAATGTACCAACAGTTAACGGATATCTATGGCGATATCCCGTTTTCGGAAGCGGTAAGCGCGAGAGCCGAAGAAGCAGTGCTGCAACCTGTATACGATTCACAAAGAGATGTATACATGGGTATTATTGCCAAACTTAAAGAAGCAAACACCCTGTTAAGTGCCAGCGACCTTCCTTCCATCAAAGGAGATATCATCCACAACGGAGATCTTGAGAACTGGAGGAAGTTTGGAAATTCCTTGCTGTTGAGAGTTTATATGCGCTTGTCAAATGTAGAACCTCAGATAGCCAGAGACGGAATAAAAGAAATAGCAGAGAACCCATCGGCATTTCCTGTAATCAACAGCAATGCAGAAAACACTACCCTGACCTATCTGGCCAACAACCCGAATGTATTCCCCCTTTCGGAAGCATCTGGTTATCGTGTCGGTTCTTTTAATGAATACCGTATGTCTGAAACCATAGAATTGCTGATGAAAGATCTCGGCGATCCCAGGATGCAGGTATGGTTCAGTCCGACTTCAAATTCAGTAAATGAAGGTACTCCTGAGTGGGCAGGTATGCTGAATGGGGTTGTCGACGGAACAGCTTACTCATACAAAGGAGGCGACAAGTTCCTGTCCAAGTTCGGTGACATGTTCTTCTTTGATCCGAATTCTGTTGAGGGCATGATTATGATGCACAGTGAAGTGGAATTTATCTTTGCAGAAGCAGCACAGCGTGGCTGGATAAGTTCGGATGCCAGAACACATTATGAAAATGGTATAAAGTCGAATTTCGAATATTGGGGAGTGGACCTGCCGGCAGATTATCTGGAAAGAGCAGGTGTGGTGTACGATGATGATCTTCAAACCATCATGACGCAAAAATGGCTGGCGCTCTTCTATATTGACTATCAGGGATTTTGTGAATTTAAAAGAACAGGTTACCCGGATGTGATTGTTCCGGGACCGGATGCATTTTACGATACCTATCCGAGCCGGTTCATCTATCCGAGTAACGAACAGGCAGCAAACAATGAAAACCGTAAGGCCGCCATATCCAATATGGGTGCGTCACAGGACGACATTCGTACCCCTGTGTGGTGGGAAAATAAATAAATCGAATCACAAACTGTTTGAGGAGATCCCGGTGAAGTTTAGCAGCCGGGATCTCATTTTACCCTTGAAAATTATGTACAAAATGAAATCATACCTATTACTCATTCTATGCCTGATATCTGTACAGGCCTTTTCGCAGAAAGATACCAAAACAGAAAATGTATTTATCATAACGCTGGACGGATTACGTTGGCAGGAACTTTTTACAGGAGCAGATTCCCTGCTTATTGATGATTCGGGATATGTCGAAGATCCGGAATACCTGGTGGAACGGTTTTGGAATGACGATCCGATCGAACGAAGAAAAATGCTGATGCCTTTTTTCTGGAATACCATTGCCACCGAAGGTCAGCTGTATGGCAACCGGAAATATGACAACAAAGTGAATCTCACTAACGGGATGTGGTTTTCATATCCGGGCTATAACGAAATTTTGTGTGGATTTGCGGATGATGAACGGATCAACAGCAACGATAAAAAACCAAATCCCAATAAAACGGTGCTTGAGTTTTTTAACGATCAGCCGGAGTTGAAGGGAAAAGTAGCCGCTTTTGGCTCCTGGGACCTCTTTCCGTATATCATCAATGAGGAACGAAGTAACGTGCCTGTGAATGCCGGTTTTGATAAAGCTGAAGGAGCAGATCTAACTCCGAAGGAACAACTGCTGAACGAGATGATCACTCAGATCAGAGGACCCTGGGGTTCTGTACGGCTGGATCCGTTCACACATCATTATGCCTTTGAATACATAAAGAAAAATAACCCGAAAGTTGTGTATATTTCGTATGGCGAAACAGATGATTTTGCCCATGACAGTAAATATGACCAATATCTGATGGCTGCCTGGCAGACCGACCGGTTTATCAGAGAACTGTGGGATTATGTGCAGTCACAGGAACAGTACAAGGGTAAGACGACGTTTTTGCTGACAACCGATCATGGTAGAGGTATTTCCCCGAAGAAAGAATGGAAAAGCCATGGTACTAAGATCAAGCATTCCGATGAAACCTGGATGGCAGTTATCGGACCGGACTCGAAAACGTTGGGTGAAATTAAGACGGAAGGGCAATGCCATACCAATCAGTTGGCAAAAACGGCAGCGGCCTTACTTGGCCTGGATTATACCAACGAAAAGGAAGTCGGACTGATAATCGAACCGATGATCAAATAGATAACACTATGATTATTAAAAAACTGACAAAAGCAGGTCTTATAGGGATCTGCTTTTTCCTGACCTGCATATTCGTGCAAGCCCAGTCAATAGGAGATAAACTATCCCCGTGGGCTCCCGGCATGCTTGATCTGCATCATATCCAGACCGGAAGAGGTGACGCAGCCTTTTACATATTTCCGGATGGCACAACAATGGTAGTCGATGCCGGCGATATGTCCGAATCAAGTGCACGTGTGGTGTCGCCGAGAAATACCGTCCTGGTACCGGATGATTCAAAAACAGCCGGAGAATGGATTGTCGACTACATTCGTTCCTTCCATCCCAAAGGCAACGAAGGAGTGCTCGACTATGCATTGCTCACCCACTTTCATGATGACCATATCGGGGAGATCGACCATACCTCCAAAGACTCAAAATGGGGGGATTATAAAATCACCGGGATATCCGAAGTAGGCGAGCATATTCCCGTAAGGAAACTTGTCGACCGGGGTTATCCCGACTACAACATTCCGGTAGATATGAAAAGTCCGGAGTTTAAAGCTGCCATGCTGGCAAAGAAAAACCATTACGACAGTACGGCTGTGTATACTATGGAAAATTACCTGAAGTTTATTGAGGCACAATCCGAAAAGCGCGGATTGAAAGCCGAAATGATCGCGCCCGGGAGCGACCAACAGTTTGTTCTTAACTATCACAATACAGACTATCCCGGTTTCACGATCCGGAATATGTATGGTTCCGGCACAGCCTGGACGGGGTGGGAGGACAAGACGTTCCCGCTCTTTGCCGATAAAAACCGGATGCCCGGAGAAAACAGTCTGAGCATCGGCATCCGCATCAGTTATGGAGCATTTGACTATTTTACCGGAGGTGATATTGCCGGAAATGATGGTTTTGGAAGAGACGACATACATAGCGTGGAGGCCAAAGTGGCACCGGTTGTCGGACCTGTTGATGTCGCTACTCTCAATCATCACGGAAACCGGGACTCGCAAAGTGCTTACTTTGTGCGGACCATCCGTCCCAGGGTGTGGATACAACAGGTCTGGTCTTCTGATCACCCGGGAGATGATGTATTGCGAAGAATCATGTCAGAGGATTTGTATCCTGGAGAACGGTATCTGTTTGCTACCGCAATGCTTGAAGCGAATAAGCTGGTGCTGGGAGGCAAGGTAGATCAGGCATATCAATCGATGGAAGGGCATGTGGTTGTACGTGTTCTTGAAGGAGGGGACGAATATATGATCTATGTGCTTGATGAGACCTCTCCGGAGCGAAGAATTAAAAAGATGTTTGGCCCCATTCAATCGAGATGATGCAGGAAAAGGACTATCTGTATACGGAAGGCGACATCAATACCGGTGAAAACCGGGAGTTATGGCGTAATGCTCTTCCCGATGATACAAAACGGTTGCTCGCCCGGGATGAAAATGTGTTTCTGCATCAGAATATGTCTACACCGTGTCTGGATGTGATCCGGCAGGGCGAAGGAAGTTATCTTATCAACGAACAGGGGAAAAAATACCTCGATTTCCACGGCAACAGTGTCCACCAGGTAGGATTCAGGAATGCATATGTGATCGACTGTATTAAATCACAACTGGATACCCTGGCTTTTTGTACACGCAGGTATACCAATGAGCCGGCCATCCGGTATGCCGAAAAGCTGACCCAATCTTCTAACGGAGCTTTTGATAAGGTATTGTTTGCTCCGGGAGGGGCGGCAGTTAATGGCATGGCCCTGAAGCTGGCCCGGGCAGT
>JBNKDZ010000552.1:0-15127 GCA_050288525.1 Cyclobacteriaceae bacterium | reverse complement strand
GCCAACCATCGTTAATATCACACAACATACCTATTTTAACCTGAATGGTGATTTCAATAAAGACATTCTGGGACATGAACTGCAGCTCAATGCTTCTGCTTTCCTCCCTGTATCGGCTAATTTAATCCCGACCGGCGAACTGAAACCTGTAGCAAATACCCCGTTTGATTTTACAACACCACAAAAGATCGGATCACGGATCGGTGAGAAGGACGAACAACTGGGATATGGTAGAGGATATGACCATTGTTGGGTGCTCGACAAATCAGAAGAAGGAGCACTTGAAGTTGCTGCTGTAGTGTATTGCCCGGAAAACGGACGTAAACTTGAAATCCTGACAGATGAACCAGGTATACAGTTTTATTCAGGCAATTTCCTTATGGGTAATATTCTTGGAAAAGACAGTGTCAAATATCAGTTCAGAACCGGATTTTGCCTCGAACATGAACACTTCCCGGATGCTCCGAACAAACCTGAATTCCCAAGTGTTGTTCTCAATCCAGGAGAAACATTCCACAACGTAGCGATCTGGAAATTTACAGTTGAATAAGACATAGAAAAACAGAATATAAAAAAAGTCATTCCGGTTAAGAATGACTTTTTTTTATTCGTCTTATTTGAAAGACATCTCAGATTTTATTTTGTCGTATCAACGCTGACAGGTCTTTAGACGCTGTCAGGTTAATATCACCTTAATTCAGTGGTTCGAGTCTTTCCACTTGTCACTTTCCACTTTCTACTTCACAGTCGAAAAGTAATCATCCACTTTACAAAGCTCTCCACTTATTTTCCACATTGTTTTCCAGTCTTCTTCGATATACGAATCTTTGGAGCTGTTTTTTTGTTTGCACTTGTCCCAGTATTTTCCGCTTACGCCTTTTACTTCCGGCGATGAGGCCAGGTAGATGGAAGTAAGAGCGCCCTTGGCAGGACTAACACCTCCCAGTCTTCGGATCTTCCAGGCGAGCCCATGGATCCCTTTGGTATGTTTCAGGCCGATGTCGGTTTTTACAAGACCCGGCTGGATGCAGTTGACAGTGATATTCAGGTTTTTCTCTTTTAGCTTCCTGTCAAGCTCATACGTAAATAACAGGTCTGCAAGCTTGGACTGTGCATATGCCCAGAGACCATGATATTTTTTTGTCAGGTTCAGATCGTCAAAGTGCATATGTTCCATCTTGTGTGAGTCCGAACCAACGTTAAGGATCCTTCCTTCACCAGATTTTTGCAATGCTCCCAACAGGAGGTGGGATAATAAAAAGTGCGAAAGATAATTAACAGCAAATTGCATTTCGACGCCATCCTCATTCAGCGTAAGCTCAGAGAACCACGTGCCGGCATTATTGATCAGAACATCAATTTTGGGGAATTTCTCCAGGATCTTTTCAGCTACTTCTGTGATCGACACTCGGGAACTGAGATCAGCAACAAAATAGCTGATGTCTTTATTCCCGGATTCTTCAATGATCTTTTCAACAGCTTCGAGCGCTTTTTGTCCGTTTCTGCATATTAAAGAAACCGTAGCACCCTTCTTGGCTAATGCAAGAGCCGTTTCGTATCCTATACCGGCATTGCCTCCGGTAACTAAACAAATTTTGCCTTTCATAGTATTCATTTTTATAAGCCTGAAAATAATTCAGATTATGATGCGGTCAAAAGAAAAAACATCAAAATTCTATCTCATTACCCGCTTAATGTTATATTTGACATGTAAAAAAGATTAATTATGATCCAGGGACAAGGAAGGCGTAGCAAGGCCCATCACGCACGGGCTGCCATTGAACGATTGTATATCATCATGCGACATCTGTTTATCCGTGGTGGTTACAAACCATTGGGGGTATCCGGAAATTCATTGATAAAATCCCTACTTACCCTCAACCCTGAGATATATGGCTCGGTAGCAGACGAGGAAAAAGTAGAGCTGGAAGGATTGTTGTACGTGATGGACCGTTTGCCGAAAGGCATTGAAGAATGTAGTCAGATCAATCTGATTTCAAGGGAAGGACTGGAGAATTCAGGATTTGAAGTGGTGTCACCTTCCAAACGAAGGAGAAATTGCTACAGGACAGATGTAGATCAGATGTACCTCGAGGTGACACGGGGAAGGAGTGATATATACGATATTCTCACACATCTGACTTTTTTATACATTGAATCTGAAAAGATCCGTAAAAGTGCCCTGGATCTTAAGGGACGCGAGACCCTCGCCTGGAGTAAACTCCGGGAAGTAGTGGCAGAAGAAGAAAAGGGGATTGAATTTCATAAAGAACAGGCCTATACCCATCTCAGTAAAATTCTGGGACGTACCTTTGAAGAGACCAGAGAAGCTTGCGAAAAATTTGAACATAGCAAAGGGTATTACAGCTTATTTCATATCATCTACTGGATGGGGAATCTCTCCGTTCAGGAAGTACAGGAGAAAAAGTTCAGAGAGATCACCTTTTCCTCAACACTGCGCGAACGGATAGGGCATCATTCCTATGGAGAGGAATGGGCCGGAAACATAAAACGTTATTTGTATAACAACGATCTGGTAGACAGACCGCTTCACATCATCAGCGCCAATCTACATAGCTTTATCAATACGATCTATGCTCCTGTAGTATTGTCGTCGGCTTTAAAGGATCCGTCCATTACCGGACTGGCAAAAAAACTCAGTCATTCGAAAAACAGGCATTTTCAACAGAAAGTGTTTGATTATGCTGTGAAAAATGGTCTGACCGAACTGGATGATGAATCAGGAACAAACATCAATGTTCAGATAATCGACCTGTCGCTTGTGGATCTGAAAAAGATATCCGAAGAAATATCCGTTGATCATAAAAAACTGATGGAAGACAAACCTTTGTTGCTTATCATGGATTATGCTTTTGGTGAACAGGCTTATGAGACCATGGATGAACTGTTAAAACCGATAAAGATTGATGACAGGATCCTTCCGCTAAATGTACAATCCATTTCAATTATGGGTAAGGCTGGAATATTGGCCGGCAATAAGGGCGATATTATGGTCCCGTCTGCTCATGTGTTCGAAGGGACTGCTGATAACTACCCGATCGATAATGATTTTTCCTCTGAAGATTTCAACGTTAATGGCATCGAAGTATTTAAAGGGACCATGATATCGGTGCTGGGGACCTCACTTCAGAATATAGATTTGTTAAGCTATTTTCAGAAATCATCCTGGAGGGCAATTGGCCTGGAAATGGAAGGGGCTCACTATCAGAAAGCGATTCAGTCGGCATCAAAGATCAGATGTAGTATAAAGAAAGATGTGAAAGTACGATATGCGTATTATGCATCAGATAATCCGCTTGAAACGGGAAATACGCTGGCCTCCGGAGGATTGGGAGAAGAAGGAGTGATTTCTACTTACCTGATCACAAAACGCATTCTGGACAAAATATTTGGTTGAAAATCCCTGAATATGAACCGGTTCGGGATATGTTTATATAAAAATATTCTCAATAATTTTACATGTTTTTTATTAATGGAAAGAACGATTGTATTAAATTGCGGATTGAAAAAAAATAATTCTTCCAGGCAAATAATCTTTTTCATCTATGGGTAAAGTAATATTGGTAACCGGGGCCTCATCAGGAATTGGTTGGGCAGTTTCAAAATACCTGTCTCTAAAAGGTCATATCGTTTATGGAGCCAGTCGATCGGCCACTCCTTCAGAAGACTTTAAAGTTGTAAAGCTGGATGTAACAGATGATGTTGCTGTAAAAGATCTTGTGAAGCATATCGTTGATAAAGAGAACAGGATCGATGCTGTTATCAATTGTGCTGGTGTCGGATCCCTGGGAGCTGTTGAATGCCAGCCTGTAGAAAATCTCAGCAGATGTATGGATATAAACGTAAGTGGTGTCGCCAGAGTGTCCCAGGCTGCACTGCCTTATATGCGTCAGCAGGGGGACGGGTACATCGTTAATGTAAGCTCTGTCGGATCTGTAATGGGATTGCCCTTCCGGGCATATTATTGCGCAAGTAAGGCTGCTTTGGATACGTATACAGAGACCATGCGGCTTGAAGTGGCCCGGTTTGGGATTAAAGTTTGCCTCGTGCATCCGGGAGATGTTAATACGGAGATCGTAAATAACCGGCTTATCGTCGATCCGGATGAAGATAAGATTTATGGCGATATATTAAAAAGCATGACCGTAAAACTGGATGCTGACTGTAAAAACGGACTGGCTCCTGAGGTTTTCGGCCCGAGAATAGAGAAAATCCTTCACTCAAGACGTGTAAAGCGGAATTATTATGTTGGGACCACCACCCAATTGTTCTCGGTAAAATTAAAAAAGATCCTTCCGTATTATCTTTGGGAAAAGCTTATCATGAGCTACTATAAAACCAGTTAGTACCGGTTTTTTCATTGCATATTTCATTTCTATTGTAGTTTAAAACCTGCCTGTATGAATTATTACATTTTTGTAGTTCAGGTCTTTATTCCTACCATTATGTAAGACATTTTTTAGTCGAAAACACTGTTAATATATTGATAATCAAATATATATAA
The DNA here is from genome assembly GCA_050288525.1 of Cyclobacteriaceae bacterium. Lineage (GTDB taxonomy): Bacteria > Bacteroidota > Bacteroidia > Cytophagales > Cyclobacteriaceae > JBNKDZ01. The sequence continues at coordinate 10,602 of JBNKDZ010000552.1, read as the reverse complement.
TCATTGGCACGCTATCTGTAATGCGTTTAATGTCGTTATCTTGTAAGGAGATAACGGTAGGATATAAAACATAACTTTTAATACATTACAGATGAAAACTTTTTCTTACAGGTTAATTGAACTTTTGATAGTAGTCATAATGGTCTCTTCTCTTATGGCTTGTGAGGAATCCGATGAACCGCACATCCTGATCAGTGGAAATTACCCTTTAAAACAATATGCCCTTGAGCGGGATCCGAAGGTAAATGTTTGGGGTGCAGGCATGGATTTTATTCATGATGAAACGGCGTTGGATGATACAGACCTTGATTATGAATATTTAACGGAAGACGATGATTTTCCGTACGACATAACGTTTAAGATTGTAAAAGTTTACTATAAAGATAACAAAGGAGATACCCATTCGGAAGGATGTCCGGCAATGTTGCTTGGAAATGGTGTGACGGCTTGTTGTGTTGGGTATGGAGTTGATTTTTTTACAGATTTCGATACACTCACCAATGAACAATCAAATCTGATCTCTGAACCGGAAGTCGATTATGAGCAGTGTAAAAATAATGATGGATTATATGATCGTGATTTGCTGGATGCAACGCTCGAAAGCTGTGTGATAGGCCAGCGATTCAGGGCAAGTGTCCTGGAGATTCCGGAAGATAAAACTGAACAGGAAATTCAACCGGTGTTCCTTATCCGAACTTCCGAAGGGGGACTGGTGAAATTTATGGTGAAGCAGTTTAAAGGCGATAAACCCAACGATAAGCAGACCATCGTTATGTGGCAGGTAATCAGTACTTCGGCAGAATAAAAATTTAAAATGATAAAAGGCATACTATATTTTTTCATGTTGATCTGCTGGATTCCGGCAGCCGGAACTTCCATTTCAGGAACTGTTTCAGGAGAGGATGGCTCTGCAATAATGTATGCTACGGTGGCATTGCCTGACGGGAAGGGTGTCGTATGCGACTCAGCAGGGAGGTTTTCTATTACTGGTGCTCTGAGCTATCCGGTAATACTTTCTGTCCGGGCAGTGAATTATTTGGAAAAGGACGTGGTAGTTGAATCTCCGGAAGACAAATTGATCATCATTTTGCAGTCAAAGGTCTGTCAGCTTGAAGGTATGGTCGTGACTGCCGGAAACGCTTTACAAAGCAAGACAACTGTGTCTGCTATTACCATCGATAAATTGGCAATTGAAGAAAAACTTCCTGTATCTGTTACTGAAATTTTAGGGAAACAGGCCGGTTTCACACAAAAAACAGGGTATCAGGCCCCTTTGGTTCTCCGGGGATTGTCAGGGAAACGATTACTGATATTGCGCAATGGCAACAGACGTTTTAGCAGCTATCCTTCCGGCTTTATGTCACACACAGTGAATGTCTATGATCTGGAAAAGGTGGAAGTTGAAAAGGGACCGGCATCTGTGAAATATGGAGCTGGGGCCATTGCAGGAGTGATAAACCTCATTGATAAATCTCCCTTTAAACAAAAAGGATTAAACAGTAGGCTGACCCTGGGGTATGGTTCCAATAACAACGAACGGGATATTATCGGATGCGGCAGATGGAGTGACGGGGCACTGGCAGTTAAATCCGGTTTTCGGTACAGATCCGCGGATGTTTTCCGGTATTCTGACGGGAGTGCAGCGAAAAACAGCTTTTATACGGATAAGGACCTTTTTGTATCGACCGGATATGCATTTGCAAAAGGCCATCAGCTTCTTTTTACTTCCGACATCCATTGGGGAGGCCCCTGGGGTAAACCGATGGGGTTTAACGGGACAGATTTTATGCTGGCAACCACAACGAAAGAAAATAATCAGAACTATTCGATCACCGGTCTGTTTGACGGTCGCGGATTGATACAGGATCTGGAGGCTTCTGTTTTTTATTCAAATGAAAAACGAAATACGGAAAGGACGTACTTCACCGCCTCAGGAAGGGATTTGTCCTATCACGAAAAATCGTTTTTCAGGGATCACTATTACGGGACCCGGATTTCCGGGAACCTCCGGCTGATCCCGGATGGAAATGTGCACGGAGGAATCGAATATTACAGTTTCCACCTGTCGGCACCTGTCGAAGCAACGGATTATATCGAAGGTCTGGAGTTCAGGAACGAAGTATGCCAGAATGCCAGATCAGGCAATGCCGGCGTATTTGTGGAAGGAGACTGGTTTGTTAAGGATAACATACGAATAAAAAGCGGAATACGATATGATGAGATCCGGGCTTTTGAAGGTGAAGTATTCGGAGATGAACAGTCAATGGAACGATCGTCGGATATTCAGGCGCTTAGTGGTTCTGCCGCTTTGTTGCTTTATGCGACGGATTATCCTTTGTTCAGGATGAATGTCGCCCGCTCGTTTCGCATGCCGGAAACGATGGAGCTCTTTTCGGATAATTACACATCCAACGGGATCATCTTTGGCAATCCGGAATTGAAACCGGAATATTGTTACAGTCTTGACCTGTGCCTGAATATTAAAAAAGCGTTTCTGGATGTCGAGGTAAGTCCGTATATCTGGCTGATGGACAATATGATCAGCAAAGAGGAGATCTTCGGGCAACCAGGTACAAATTATGCATATATCAACATTGGGAAGGCCCGTTTATGGGGAGGAGAGGTTACTGTAAAGGTCCCTTTTACGGGCCTTTTTCATTTTTCTGATGATATGGCGCTTTCACTGGGTATGGCGTATGTAAACGGGACGGATGTGACAGGAGAGGGGTATTTTGATTCAGGGAAACCACTCGATTATATACCACCTGTCAATATAAAATCGGATGTGTCATACCATTTCACCCTTAAAAACACCTTTAAGCTTTCAGGATCCTGTGAAACAGTTTTTTATTCAAAACAGTCCCGGTTGCCTGTAGGGGGGTATGCTACGCCCGGATATTGTATGATGGGGGCATCCGTAGGTATTGCAGCGAAAAAGTGGACATATACACCGGCATTGAAGATTATGGTGCATAATGTATTGAATACGGAATATTTCACCTTCCAGTCCTACCTTCCGGCTCAGGGCAGGGACGTACGGATTTTTTTAACGATGAATTTTTAATAGGAGAAACATGAAAAAAACGGTTTTAATTATTGTCTTGTTATGTGCCTGTCATCTGGCAGGTGCTCTGAGCATCACGGATATGAAAGGCAGGAAGATCTCTGTCCCGGATCATATCAGCAAGGTGATCCCGTATGATGTAAAGACATCCATCGTTTTATTTCCGTGTGCAGGGGAAAAAATGATTGCCAGAAGTATACTGCCGGGCACGAAAAGCATTCAATATATCGCTCCCCGGTACATGAAGATCCCTGAAATTGATATAAAAAATGCCGAAGAAGTACTGACGGTCATGCCGGATGTGATCATTGCCGGGTATTATCATTCGGGTGAAAATACGGAGCGGTATCAGAAATTGCAGGAGTATCTGAAAATACCTGTAGTATTGATCGATCTTTCTCTTGGCAACCTGGATAAGACGTATGCCTTTTTAGGATCATTGCTGGAAAGAAAAGCGGAGTGTGCTGTGTTATCTGATTATCTGTCAGATGTTTATAAGCGTATCGAAGCCTTGCGAAACTCAAAACCGTTACCTGACCATTCAGTCTACTATACGCTTGGCCTAGGAGGCCTCATGACAGATCCTTCTGGATCCATCCACACAGAAGTGTTCGATTTCCTCGATGTTCCCAATGCGGCAAAGATCGGTATTCCTTCAGGAGGACATGCAAAAGTCAATATGGAACAGGTCATGATCTGGAATCCGGATTACATATTCGCTGCCGGATTTAAAGCAGAAAGCAATGCCTATAAAACGATCCTGAAAGAAAAATCATGGTCGGGCATCAGGGCTGTGAAAGAAGGAAACGTGTATAAAGTGCCGTGTCAGCCGTTTGGTTGGATGGATCATCCGCCTTCGGTAAACCGGATCCCCGGAGTGATATGGCTAAGCCGGATCTTTTACGATATGCCACAGAAAGAGGAGAAGGGGCGTATTCAACAGTTTTACAAGTTGTTTTACGGATATGATCTGAAGGATGAAGAATATTATTCGCTGATGGAAGACTTATGAAGAAGTTAAATTATAGCTATGTATACCTGATCACGCTGGCAGTTTTATGTGTCGTAAATGCTTTGGCATCTCTGTTGATAGGAAGATTTGCTGTATCCGTATCAGATTTGTGGATGCTGATGAGATCCTTTCTGTCCGATACATATGAAGTGTCACAAACAGTCCGGACGGTTGTTTTGGATATCCGTCTCCCGAGAGTGCTTGCAGCTCTTCTGGTAGGAGGGTCCCTCTCTCTTACCGGAGCTGCTTACCAGGGAATGTTCCGGAATCCTATGGTGTCACCTTCCATACTGGGGGTTTCGGCAGGAGCCGGATTTGGCGCCTCTCTGGCAATCCTGATTGGTCTAGGAGCATTGTGGATACAGGTATCCTCCTTCATTTTCGGGATAGCGGCGGTGTTGGCTGTTTATCTGATCAGCCTTTTTTCGGGTAAAAAACAGGACAAATGTCTTACACTGGTGCTTTCGGGGATGATCGTGACAACGGTCTTTACAGCTTTGATATCTCTCTTGAAATATGTAGCAGATCCGTACGACACATTGCCCTCTATCGTCTACTGGCTGATGGGGAGTCTGGCAGAGATGAAAATGGCAGATCTCAGTTATATCGCTATGATTGCACTGCCGGGACTGTTGATATTTATGGTGCTGGGTTGGAAGCTCGACATGCTGTCCTTCGGCGATAACGAAGCCAGATCGATGGGCGTGAATACAGAACGACTTCGTTTTACGCTAATTGCCATTGCCACCCTTATGACAGCTGCTGCCGTGAGCATCAGCGGTATCATCGGCTGGGTGGGGTTGCTGGTGCCGCATATTGCACGAATGATTATGGGACCTAAAAACAGCATCCTTCTTCCTGCATCTTTCATGATTGGGGGAGCTTTTCTGGTTTTTGTAGATGATATTTCAAGGAGTGTCTCATCCATGGAGATACCGCTTGGGATCACCACATCGTTGATCGGGGCGCCCTTTTTTATAGGTATTCTTATTCGTTCAGGTAAAAGAAACAATATATGATACGACTGGAAAATATTGGTTGTGGCTATGGAAAGAAACTAATTCTTACAGATGTCGATCTTTCCATCAAACCCGGTGAACTGACATGCATCCTCGGAAAGAATGGAGCCGGAAAGACAACGTTGTTCAAAACAATTCTGGGGTTTTTAAAGCCTTTTCAGGGGGCTGTTTTCGTTAATGACAAAAAACTGAACAGCTATTCGAACAGGGAACTGGCAAAAGAAATCAGTTATGTGCCTCAGGCACACGGCACCCCGTTTCCGTTTCCGGTGTTTGATGTCATTATGATGGGACAACATATTCATACAAAAGGATATTTTGGTATCCCCGGCAAAAAAAACAGGGAGATTGTCGCCAATTGTATAGATTTGCTGGAGATAGGTCATCTGAGGAACAAAAGCTTTTCCAAACTCAGCGGGGGAGAGAAACAACTGGTACTGATCGCCCGGGCTATGGCCCAGCAACCTACGTTTATCGCCATGGATGAACCCACATCCAATCTGGATCTGGGCAATCAGGCAAAAGTGATGCAAGCAGTCTGCAGGCTCAGGGATCAGGGTTTCGGGATCATAATGAATACCCACCAACCCGAACAGGCGGTGAACAATGCCGATCAGGTGATACTTCTGAAAAATGGGAAAGTAAACGTATCCGGCCATCCGGACTCGGTGCTGGGATCGGTACTTTTGTCAGAAATTTATGAAACAAAAATAGAACTACATACTGCCGTTACTGCGCAGGGTGCATTGAAAAAGGTGTTTGTGACCGTTTAAAACAGATTAGATTATGATATCAGGACAGGAAAATTTACAATCGTTGGCAGAAAAATACCCGGTTTTAATTCCGGAATTCAATAAATATGGTCTGGGAAGCTATTTTAAAGAGGATAACCTCCGAAAAATCGGTCGTTTTACACGATTGAATACGCTTCTGAAATCCCAGAAAATAGATACCGAAGCATTCATTGAGTCCATGAACGTGCTGATACAAACAAAAGAGGAGGCGGAAGTACGTGTTATAACGGATGTTCAACAGCAACTTCATCTGATGGCGATGTTACCCTGTGGCCTTCGTAATCCGTTCAAGGATTTTCTTGAAGCACATATTGTTGATAACAAAAAGCAATATGAAGGGCTCAATTATCTGGCAGAAGGCAATGTTAATCATGAGCTTTCGTACTATCCGTTGCTCGATAGCATTGGGTCTGCCGCAGAGCTTCCTGATGTCATTATCGCTTCAGATGTCAATAATTTTTTCCATAAGCCATTCATAGACCGTTTTATCAAAAAGGGGGACTTTAAAACCTATCAGCCCTATACACCACACCCGTACCTGGAAAAAGCTGGTTATTCGGATCCTGCAGGAAATTATACCATGTTTACAGCTAATATGCTTGTCATGGCAGTTGATAAAAACAGACTGGGGGACCGGAAAATGCCAACGAAATGGGAGGATATTCTGTCGGAAGATTTCAAGGATGACATCATTATGCGTGGAGAAGGAGATTTTTTCTGTAATGCTGTGTTGCTGCCTTTCTTTAAAGATTATGGCTTTAATGCTGTTCGTGCGTTGGCTGCCAATATCCGTACAGGCAAACATCCTGCCGAAATGGTGAAGCTGGCAGGCTCCCGGAAAGATGAAGCCGCTACAATCTACATCATGCCGTATTTCTTTAGCAAGATGATTCGGAACGAACAGGTCGAGGTGGTCTGGCCGGAAGACGGGGCGATTGCCAGTCCGGTATTTATGCTGGTAAAAAGTACAGCAATGGAAAAACATATCCCGCTTCTTGATTTTTTACTATCAGAAGAAACAGGTAAGATGCTGGTAAGCCGATATTTTCCGTCCATACATCCGGAGGTTGATAATGGTATTTTACCTGATCGGGTCAAATGGCTCGGGTGGGACTTTCTCAGTCAGAATGATATCGGACAGGTTAAGAAAGACATTCAGGATGTGTTTATGAAGGATTGGAATTTGAAAAAAACCAAATCGTAGCTGATGAAAGAAATTAAATTAATAACCGTAGCAGGACCTCCTTCTTCGGGGAAAACCTCCGTGATCATTAAGATGATCGAAAGCATCAACGGGTTTAAGGAGCATTGCGGTGTGATAAAATTCGATTGTCTGAGTTCGCTGGACGAGGAACAGTATTCCCGGCATGGCATCACCAGCAACACCGGCCTGGCGGGAAATCTTTGTCCGGACCATTATTTTGTGTCCAACATAGAGGAATGCTTCCAGTGGGCAATAAAGCACAACTTTGACACCCTGATAACCGAAAGTGCCGGTCTGTGCAACCGGTGTGCCCCCCATTTGAAGGAGATGACGGCTATCTGTGTGTTGGACAACCTGAGTGGTATCAACACTCCACTGAAAACCGGGCCGATGCTCAAAATGGCTGATGTTGTGGTGGTGACAAAAAGTGATCTGGTGTCACAGGCAGAGCGGGAGGTGTTCCGGTTCAGGATCAACCAGGTAAATCCGAAGTCGGTTGTTTTGTTTATCAATGGCATCACAGGTCAGGGAGCCGATAAGCTGGCAGGTTTTGTGGTGCAAAGTAAGGGCACCGGTGACACCGGCAAACTTAAACTCCGTTTTCCGATGCCGGCAGCATTATGTTCGTATTGTCTGGGTGAGACCAGGGTAGGCGAAGACTATCAGGTGGGATTAAACAGGAAAATCAATTTGGGATGAAAGATATGAAAGCATTTTTAGAGCAACCGGTCACTGCCATCATAGCCGAATTTCCGGTAGCCAAGGATTTTTTCAAGTCATACAACATCGATTTGACAAACGAAGAACGATCTTTTAGCGATCTGACCGAGCAGTTGGGAGGAGATTTTTGGGAGGATAACGGTATTGGGAGAGAACAGTTTATTGAGATTTTTACCGATTTTGTTTCTGCTCTGGGAGAAGCGGCAGATCAGCAAAAGATCGAATCGCTGGAAGTGTTAGCAGGCTGTGATAAAAGCGGGGATCCGGAGGCTTGCAGTTTGCTGATGAAACCCGGCGAGATCACTTGCATAGTAGGGCCTACCGGTTCAGGAAAAAGCAGGCTGTTGGCGGATATCGAATGGCTCGCCGATGCAGATACGCCTACGAAAAGAACGGTTTTGCTGAACGGGACATTGCCGGATGACCAGTTGAAAAACAGCTATGGAGGCAAACTCATTGCCCAGATCACACAAAACATGAATTTCGTACTCGACATGGATGTGTATAATTTCCTGATGATGCATGCTCAGAGCCGGTTCCTTGACGATGCGACAAAAAGGGTAGAGGAGGTCATCCAACTGGCAAATGACCTGTCAGGCGAACCCTTTACCCCGGAGACACCGGTGACTTTCCTGAGTGGCGGACAGTCCAGGGCTCTGATGATCGCCGATGTGGCATGTATCGGACAGGCGCCTATCGTTCTTATCGATGAGATCGAGAATGCCGGAGTCGACAAGAAAAAAGCCCTTGAACTTCTGATCAGCAAAGAGAAGATCGTGCTTATGGCCACTCATGATCCTTTGTTAATCCTTCAGGCCGATCGCCGGGTAGTGATACGCAACGGAGGGATGGACAAGATCATCGTCACTTCAGATCATGAAAAGACATTTTATACACGACTGGAAAAACTTGACGCCACCATGCTGAAAATACGCAACTTCTTCCGACATGGAAATGCACTCGAACAGGATATGCTGTCGGAGTTGCTTGAGTTGTAAATTGTAAACGCGACCCTTGGAGGAAGGATTAGGCATATCTCTTTGCGTTTTTCTTTGCGCTTCCTCAGCGGTCTCTGCGTGAAACAGAACCTTGATTGTGGGGAGTCTGCCCTAACATTTTAGAGATTTTATTTCACGCAAAGCGCGCTAAGAAGGACCGCAAAGGGTACTGAGGAGGATGTTGAAGAGACTGGAAAGTAGTTTTGATTCTGGTTGTAGGTTCCAAAGTTCCAACAAAAAACAACCAAATATCAATATCTACATTCCTTGGGTATTTTAATTTATTACAACGCACCTCTTTGCGTTTTTCTTTGCGTTACCTTGGCGGCCTCTGCGTGAAACAGAACTTCGATTGTAGAGGGGTTGCTCATACGTTTCGAGATTTTATTTCACGCAAAGCGCGCGAAGAAGGACCGCAAAGGGCGCTGAGGAGAATGTTGAAGTGTGCGAAAAAATACTTATTTTAGAGTTGATTAAACAATCATCAAATCAAAACACAATGAAATTCGTTATATTTACATGAAAGCAAATTAATTTAAATGGAAAAGTTTATTGACAAAGAGCTGCTTAGCTATCTGTTAAAATTAGAATTTCATCAACAAGAAATGGTTTTAGCATATATTAAGGAATTGCTATCAATCGGAGAATTAGATCAACGTGCTGCAGCATCAGAAAAGGCTATTACTTCAGGTAAGACTAAGAAGTTTGATAATTTTAACACTGACTTTGAAAATTGGAAAATCAGAAAGAGGGCAGGTATGAAGTAATAATAACTGAGCCCGCTGAATTTTATTTTTACGAAATATTAGAATATTTTTATGATAATTATCCAATAGAAAGGGCAGAAGACCTAGCCAATGGATTACGGGATAAGACCAGAAGTTTAACCAACAATCCTGAACGTGGTACGCTTGAATTCAGACTTTCCCATCGCGATAAAATATACCGGTATATTTTGTTTAAACGCGTTTCAAGAGCAGAAATTAAAATATTGTATTATCTGGAAGAATCGAAGCGAATTGTATATGTAACTGATTTTTTCCCAACAGAAAAAGACGATAAAAAAATAGCTGCGAGGAATAGATAATCAAACAAAAAAATTCAATTTACCCTTTTAGTTTCAAATGATTCTAATTACAAACAAACCCTCTCAAGTATACTGGTTGTAGGATTAGCGATAGCGTTCCTACGACCTGCCATTGCATAGGGCGTCCGCCCGGAAGTATCCAAAGGTAAAAGGTTTAAAAAAAGCCAAAGCCCTAACAAAATACAGCCCAACATCAACTTCAGCAATTTGATTTATTACAACATACCTCTTTGCGTTTTTCTTTGCGTTACCTTGGCGGCCTCTGCGTGAAACAGAACTTCGATTGTGGAGGGTCTGCTCATACATTTTAGAGATTTTATTTCACGCAAAGCGCGCGAAGAAGGACCGCAAAGGGCGCTGAGGAGCATGTTGAAGTGTCTGAAAAGTAGTTTTGATTCTGGTTGTAGGTTCATGATTGTGTCTCAATACCCAACAAAAAACATACAAATATCAATCTTTTCTATTTGTATCACGAATGGTTTTTACTAAAAACATACCACCTGAAACAAACATAAATCCTCCGATTAAATTCATAATGTCAAAGTTTATGAAAAGATAAACAGCTGTTGCAAAACAAAACAGGGCAAGAAGATACAGTACACCACTAAGAATATTGTTAAAAATTATGGCCGGCCGGTAATACCATGATTTTTTAAACGCTTCGTTATTCCGGACAAATTCTTCATATTTCATTTGGGCATATT
>JBNKDZ010000551.1:0-5828 GCA_050288525.1 Cyclobacteriaceae bacterium | reverse complement strand
GTACGTCGCTCGAGTTCCAGCTTTTCTTTTTCGATAGTTGACAAAGAATCAATGTAGGACTGATAACCTGAATGGGTCAATGCCAGCCAGTACATCATATAACGTGCATCGTGGATCTGAAAAAACGGTTCGAGGGTCAGGTCGGCCTGGTTGATCATTTTTACATTGAGTTTGAAATTCAAGGGTTTGCCTTCGACAGGCTCCAGCTTGCTGCCAATATTTTCAAGATCATCATCGATAAGGATCGGTGCTTTGTCAACAGGCAGATATTCACCACTGGCATATTGTCCCCACCGGCTGTCATCTGCGATAATACCTCTCAGATCTTCTGTGCCGGTCTTTGCGCCCAGCAAAACAGGGCCATGCATTAAGGCAATGTACTCCGGAACATTCGGCATACGCTCTACGGTATTCTGCATTGGAAGAATCACCTCTACCACATCTCCTTTTTTCCATTTCCTGCTGATCGCTATATAGGAAGAGGGCAGGGCAGAATGCTTGTATTCTTTGCCGTTGACAAGAATTTTCAAATCGCCTTCCCGGACCCAGCCCGGATAACGGACCAGCAGTTTAAATTTTGAAGAACCTTCAGTGACTGTAAGTTTTGTTTGTTCTGAAAACGGAAATGCTGTTTCCTGTTTGATCTTTATGCCTTTGTCTTTCCAGTTTAGTTCAGAAGCAATAAAAAGGTTCAGATATAAGGAATCGTGAGCGTGCGTGTAGATAAACTGGTTGTATTTGCCATGATTTTCCATGCCTGTTCCCACACAGCACCACATGGCCTCACCGGCAGCAGAATATACCCGGTAGTGTCGTGGCCGGGCCGGAGTGAAGTATACATATCCGCCATGTTCGGGGTGCTGGGTGGAAAGGATATGATTTATAACTGTTCGTTCGTAATAATCGGCATATTTTGCTTCAGGACGAACCCGGAACAGATCTTCTGTCAGCTTGAGCATATTGTTGGAATTGCACGATTCGGGGCCGTCATTCACATTAACGAAGTCTATACAGGAAGTAACACTTGGGAAATGCTCTCTCCGGCTGTTCCCGCCGAAAGCCAGGGATCTGTTGGCAGTGATCGTTTCCCATGAAAAGCTGCCGGCTCTGTCGTATTTCTGATCATTGCTGAGTTCGGCTATGCGTTCAAACCCGACAAATTTGGGTATTTGGGTATTTGCATGTTTGTTGTCAAGGTTGTCAACACCCTCAGACAGGGGATCAAGAAATTGTTTGTGCGAATAACGTTTGGCTGCAGTAAGGTATTTCTCTTCTCCTGTTATCTGGTATGCATCTGCAAATACTTCATTCATGCCTCCGTGCTCCATATTCAACATATCCTCCATTTGTTCATCGGAGAGATCGGCTGTTATGCTGATGCCCCAGTCACAGAATTTCAGGAACATGGATCGGGCTTCTTCATTGCCAGAATACAACCATGCATCCCGAAGTCCGGCAAACATTTTATGCAGGTTATAGAAGGGTGCCCAGGCTGAATGATAAACGCTGAAATCACCTTTTTTAAATGCAGACCACAATTTGCTGCTATTTGGGAAGCCTCCGGCATAACCGATGCCCCATTCAGCATTATTTTTGGCATTGGCATCCTGACATTCCTTTAACTCTTTCAGCATATATTCCATCCGTTTTTTGCATTCAGCATTTCCTGTTGCAGCATAATTCATAGCCATAGCTGTCAGATAGTGACCTCCCACATGTCCGTCCAGCCCTTCCCAATTCGGGTAGCATTCAGCTTTTTTAGGCAAGCCGGCTTCCTTTCGATAAGGAGCAAGCAGACGATCGACATCATACTTCAGCAATACCTCAATGTTTAGATCCCGGGCATGTTTGAACGGGCCTTCGAGTAGTGTGACATCTCCTAGGGGAAACGCATTCTGATACAGCTTGTCCTGAGCGACAGAATCATATCCGAATACGGAAATGAAACATATTATTGCCAGGAATAATTGTAATTTTTTCATATGCTTTATTTTTTTAAAATCATTATTCAATGAGAAGTATTGTCTGAAATAAAACTCAGAAATCCATATTCTCAGTTTTGTTATTCTTAATTAAATTTCCACCAGTCAAAATTGAACAGGTCCTTTTCACCTTTGAACACAAAGTACACATCATGGACACCTTTAATATTTTTGACCGCGGTGTTGATCGTTTTCCAGATATCACCTTCTTTGGAGGTATTTACTTCGACTATTCCCAGCACGGGGCCGTTAAGACTACCTGTTCGGATCTCAATTTTTCCGCCATACAATGAAGCAACGTTTACGTCAACCGATGTAATTCCTTTTGTGAAATTCACTCCCTGAACCTTGATGTAATCACCATTATGAATGGAGGTGACAATCATTCTGTCAGCGATCTTTTCTCCCCTGTTCCAGGAGATGTTCCGTTCCCATTCCGTGACCAGTTCGGTTTTTAGCCCTTCACTGAAAGCCATGGTTTCAGCTTCGTTACGGCCGTATGGATCCAGTGTGCCTACTTGGTCGACATTTTTTGACCAGAAGGGAAGTTTTTGAATGGTACCATCTTTGTTAAATGTCAGTTTTTCGAGGCATATCGAGCGTCTTTCGTAATGTTTTGCCATTGTTTGTTTCAGAATGGCATAATTAAAACCAAATACATAGGTGTTCCCTTTGTAATCGATGATTCCCGGGTGGTTTCCACTGGAAAGTGTATCACCATCCATGATCATGCCTTTAAATTCCCATGGACCTTCAGGGGTGTTGCTCATCGCATAACCGATCCCTTCCGGGCAACAAGTAGAAGCATAGGTCATATAGTATTTTTCGTTTCGCTTGTATGCCCATGGACCTTCCTGATAATGAAAAGGATCTTTCTCTCCCTTAACCTTCACGAAATCGGGCATTTTTCTGATTTCTCCCGACCAGGAGATCATATCTTCGTTGAGTTTCACATAATAAAGTTCGGGATTGCCCCAATAGAGATACGCCTGACCATCGTCGTCGATCAGTATAGTAGGATCGATATCATGGGGCCCATTTTTGATTAAGGCTTTTCCTATGGGATCTGTGAAAGGGCCGTAGGGGCTATCGGCTACCAAAACACCTATCCCTGTACCGTTTGGCATGGGGCAATACAAATAAAATTTGCCGTTCCGTTCAACACATTGCGGAGCCCAGGCACCATTGTCGTAAGGTACCCATTCAAAGTTTTTCAACGAGGCAACCTCACCATGATCCGTCCAGTTGACCATATCGGTGGAGGTGTATAACAACCAATTCTGCATTTTGAATCCAAACGCATCATCCTCGTCATGGCTGGCATATAAGTAAACAGTGTCGTTATACACCAATGGTGCCGGGTCGGCCGTGTATTTGGTCTGAATAATCGGATTTTGGGCATTACAGGCCAATCCGGTCCAGACAAATAGCCATGATACAATAATCTTAATAGTTTTCATTTTTTAAATTAATTAATCGGTTAAAAAAACAGATGGTCCGACATATGTATCTTTCAATCCTCCCCAGTCAATAACCACACGCTGGATCATCGCTCCGGGATCACCACAGGTTAATGTCAGGATATGGTTCTTTTCAGATTTAACCGGAAATTTTACAACATCGACAGTGCCGTTTTGAAGAACCTGGTCTTTCCATGGTTTTGAGAATTCTGCTGGTTCATTTTTACTTACATAGACAGGTTGTCCGTCTATTGAGATGCCGAATCGAGTGCTTTTTCCAGAATGCAGAGGGAAGATTGGGATGCTGTATACATATACGGTAACAGAATCAGCATCTACTCCGGAGAATTCATATTCGAAGCGGGAGCCGTTCAGGTTTTCCGGGTCTGTACTCATTTCTTTAGCCTCTCCTAACTGTATCACGTGCCAATCATATCCTATTCCATCAATAACCTGAAGAGTATGGCCATCTTTAGCTACTTTGTTTTTGTATTTTTTTAAATTAATAACGGTACATCTTTCCAGCTTTTGGTTTTCTTTTATCGGAGTAAGATCAATTGGGCTATTGCCAACACCTTCTGTGTAGGTTACTTCAGGCATTTTTTGGTATTGAGCGACAAACCCCGGAGCTACTTCCATCATATGCTGCCATTTCCCGTCAAGCAGGGAGTTGTATTTGTCTGACAGGCTGTTAATGCTGTCAAAGGCATTCTGTGTTTGTTCGGCTGCCCAGTTTGCGGCGGACAGGTTCTTTTCTTTTACCATTTCGTGATTTAACTGGGCCATTAAGAATTTTCGGTTCATCTGATAGGAACCCATAACCGGATAGCCAACCATCTCGAAAAATGCAGGGCGATATACTTCCGGTAGTTCATGAAGGATTTTATCGGACAAGCTTGAAATTCGCTGATAATCAGCCAGACGCTGTTGAGCATCGTTATAATTCTGAAATGAAAAGTCCGTATCAGCAATACCCTTATATTTCGGGGCGTCCCATTCCCGTTCCCAGCCCATATATTCAGGTTTGCGGCTCCATGCCAAACGATAATATGTGTCGAGGATGTCCTGTAAGTCTTTTTTGTATTTTGCTCCGAATATATCAGCCAGGAATGTGCTTTGATGACTATTTATACTTTTGTAATCATAGTTGTTTACATCCCAGGCAAAGTCAAAAAACGTCTGCAAACCCAGTTCTCCCGGTTTGATATCCCCAATGTTCAGTAACCAATATCGGTTTGAACCATTATCGTAGGCTTTTTTCAACTCCTCATACATCAATACAGGTGGTGTAGTGCACAACCACAGATAATCATGTGGAGGGCCAAGATAGGAGGCATGGTAGTAAACGCCTGTACCCCCGCTCCGTTTTTGTTCTTCCGGATTACTCAAACGCCTTATATATCCAAAATTGTCATCAACCCAGACAAGTGTTATGTCTTCCGGAACCTTTAATCCCAGGTTGTAAAGACCAAGAGTTTCCTTGTATGGAACAAATATTTGCGGGATCTCATTTATAGGTTTATCCAAATATTTTTTGAGAATGTCTCGTTGTTCAGCCATTACGTTTTCCAGAACGCCGACTTTTTCTTCATCTGTCTGGTTTCCGAGCATTCCTTCATCATGCAGACCACGCATGCCCATCGTGTAGATGTTTTCGTAGGGGTGTGCTTCAGCCACCCTGTTATCCAGTTTTTTAAGAATCGTTTCTTTATTTGTCGCATAAACCCATTCCCCGTCACGCTCCTTATTCCACTCCGAATGTGCTGCATTGTTAAACAGGAGGGGTTCACAATGCGAGGTTGTGATGATGATGCCATACTGATCTGCCACCACTTTGCTTTCTTCATGCGAATAAAAAGCGCCTGTACAGCTATGCATTGCCGGGGCAAACATATTTCCTTTTAAACGAAGCAATAATTCGCAAACCCGCGCATAGGTTTTTGGGCCTATATCTCCCAATTCAGGTTCATAGGTTTTTGAAGACCATGGTTTAAGCCCCCAATCTTCATCATTAATAAAAATTCCTCTGTATTTTACCGAAGGAGTTTTCGAGGCATAATCGTTAATAACATACAATCGTTCTTTCTTTTTTACCGGTACGTCAGCCCACCATTCCCAGGGTGAAACACCCATTTCATTGCTGAGGGTGAATGCCCCATAAGCAGTTCCGCGGCGATCACTTCCTGCAATTACCAGAGCCTGATGGATGCCGGGAAGAGGATTTGTCAATCGTTGTATAACAAACTGTTCCCAACCGCCTTTGATCGCGGAAATATCTAATTTCTTATCTTCCACAAGCCGGTCAATCAGTTTGTTTTTACCTAAGGTTCCCAACAGTATCACATTCCCTTCATCCTTCTTTGACGTTACTACCGGAAGTTTTTCT
>JBNKDZ010000550.1:0-12629 GCA_050288525.1 Cyclobacteriaceae bacterium | reverse complement strand
ACATCAATGTTTTTGCTTAACGCATATTCAAAACATTCTTCGAGTGTCCAGCCATCTGTTTCCTGGGCTGAAACTCCTTTACTCATAAATAAAAAAACGAGTAGTACCAGAATTCTTTTAAAATAATCTTCAACCATACCTTTCACATTATTTAACAAATGTATCCGATTAGGTATGGTAATTCAAAAAAAATATATGTACGACAGAATTTTCTATATGTACGACAGAATTTTCAATTTGAACGGATTTTCAGCTTCTGTGATTTCAGACTGGATGATAAAAAAATAAGAGGCCTCCTGCTTCCGGATTGCCTCTTTAGGTTTCTTCTATTTAAATATTTATGAACTACAGAAGTTGATCGAGCTTTTGGGTCAGCAATGCTTTGGATGCTGCACCAATCTGCTTGTCGACTTCCTTACCATCTTTGAAAAAGATAAGTGTTGGAATACTCCTCACACCATATTTTACTGATATTTCCGGATTGGCATCTACATCTACTTTTCCAATAACGGCTTTGCCTTCATATTCTGAAGCCATTTGTTCGACAATAGGGCCAATCATTTTACAAGGGCCACACCATTCTGCCCAGAAATCAACTAATACAGGTTTGTCTGATGCAAATATTTCTGTGTAATTGGAATCTGTAATTTCAACTGGTTTTGACATAATTCTTTCTTTATTTATTCAATCACTAATTAATAACAAATATAATACTAAAACGATGATCTGGCCGAATTGTCACAACAGAACCATCAAAATGTATTATGCCGGACAATAACAACTATTTAAACCTAACAATAGTTGTCAAAATGGCATAATTTTACGCGATCTTATATTCGAGCTCTGGTAACTTATCCAGTTCACCCAGCATAGTATCATCCGGATAAACCAGATATTTCCTGGAAAGAAGATCAACCTCAATACTTTCCTGTCCGTCAAAAACGCTAACCTTAAAAGAACATTTTCCGGGATGGTCCATCGCCAGTTCCTCAATCTTTTGTATTGTTGATTCTTCCAGCATCTGGGGATTGATATTCAACTGAAGTGAAGTTGTGAGTTTTTCTCTGACATCACTTAATAGCTTAATATCCCGTATCTTAAATTCAGCCCTTCCGTCTCCCCATTGTTTTTTTACCACGTTTCCTTTTATGTACAGGAACCAGCCCATTACCATGTATTCTTTAAACCGCAGATAATCATCCGAAAACAAATAGAATGTATGGCTATCATCGTATCCTTCGATCACCAGAATACCAAATGGTTTGCCATTTTTAGTTGTGCGATGAGATACTTCCGAAACGATCCCTGCCACGACAATGTCATGTCCTATTTTCTCTTCAAGATTATTTAAATCACTGAGGTTGTTTCGTACAAAGTGTTTTATTTCAAATTTATATTGATCTAATGGATGGCCTGAGATATAAAAGCCCACCATATCCTTTTCTTTTTTCAGCTTTTCCATTTCCGGGAACGGCTCACAATCCGGGATCTTCGGGAGTGGAATCTCCAGCCCGTTCTCTCCTCCGAACAAAGACTGCTGAACAGCATTCTCTTCATTCTGGGCTTTGTTCCCGTATTTAATAGCTTTCTCAATCAGACTTATATCAGACTCCGGCGCATACATGTATTGTCTTCGATGATAGCCCTTAAAGCAGTCGAAGGCCCCCGAAAGTGCCATACATTCGAACGTTTTTTTATTTACTGCCCGCAGGTTTACGCGTTTGGAAAAATCAAAGATATTTTCAAAAGGGCCGTTATTGCCTCTTTCATCAATTATGGCCTGTACGGCAGCTTCTCCGGCTCCCTTGACAGCTCCCAATCCGAAACGGATCTCACCGTCTTTATTTACTTCAAACTGAAATCCCGACTCATTGATATTCGGTCCGAGTACCTTTATTCCGAGGTTGCGGCATTCTTCCATAAAGAAGGTCACTTTGTCGATATTGCTCTGGTTATGTGTCAGGACTGAAGCCATGTATTCTGCCGGGTAATGTGCCTTCAGGTATGCTGTCTGATAGGCAACAATAGAATAGCAGGTGGAATGGGATTTGTTAAATGCATAGGCAGCAAATGCTTCCCAATCCTTCCAGACCTTCTCAGCAATTTTCACATCATGACCATTTGATTTACAGCCATCCAGGAATTTTGGTTTCAGTTTTTCCAGCAGGGCAAATATTTTCTTACCCATGGCTTTACGAAGCACATCCGCATCACCTTTGGAGAAATTAGCCAGTTTCTGGGAGAGCAACATCACCTGCTCCTGATATACGGTAATACCATACGTCTCACTCAGAAACTCTTCCATATCATCAATATCGTAGGTGATGGGTTCTTCTCCATGCTTACGTTTGATGAAATTGGGTATGTACTCCATTGGCCCCGGCCGGTAGAGGGCGTTCATAGCGATCAGGTCCTCAAACTTGTCGGGTTTAAGCGCCCGCAAATGTTTTTGCATTCCGGCAGATTCAAACTGGAATGTGCCGTTTGTTTCTCCCCGCTGATAGAGTTCGAATGTTTTTATATCATCAAGAGGTATGCTGTCAATATCAATGACAACGCCATGTTTTTTCTCTACATATTCGATGGCTGTTTTTATAATCGAAAGTGTTTTCAGACCTAAAAAGTCCATCTTCAACATTCCGGCACTCTCCACAACGCTGTTATCGAATTGGGTTACAAGGAGATCAGAGTCTTTGGATACACATGCGGGGATAAATTTGGTTATATCATCAGGGGTTATAATCACACCGCAGGCATGAATTCCGGTATTTCTGACAGACCCTTCAAGCACCTTCGCCTGTTTGAGCACTTCTGCCTCTTTCGTCTGGCCTTTGCTTATCTCATCCAGCTCAGGCACCTCCTTAAAGGCTTTTTCTAGGGTTGTACCCGGACGTTCAGGAACGAGTTTCGCAAGTCCGTTTGCTTCCGGCAAAGGCAATTCCATCACCCTGGCAGCATCCCGTATCGAAGATTTGGCCGCCATGGTGCCATAGGTGATAATCTGTGCCACCTGATTTTTGCCGTATTTATTCACGACATATTCAATGATCTTTCCACGGCCTTCATCATCGAAGTCAATATCAATATCAGGCAGCGATACCCTGTCAGGATTAAGAAAACGCTCAAACAGGAGGTTGTACTTTATCGGGTCGACATTGGTAATACCGATGCAATAGGCCACTGCCGAGCCGGCTGCCGATCCCCTCCCTGGCCCTACAGAAACACCCATCTTGCGCGCTTCAGAGGTAAAATCCTGAACGATAAGGAAATATCCCGGATAGCCTGTGTTTTTTATGGTATCCAACTCAAAATCGAGCCGGTCTTTTATGTCTTGTGTAACTTCGCCATACCGTTTTTTTGCCCCTTCATAGGTAAGATGCCGCAGATAGTCATCTTCGGATGAAAATCCTTCCGGAATATCAAATGCAGGCAGCAACACATCTCTGTCCAGTTTATAAGATTCCACCTTGTTGATCAGTTCATTGATATTCTCGATGGCCTGAGGAATATCTTTGAACAGTTCCTTCATCTCTTCCTGCGACTTAAAGTAGAAGTCTTTATTCGGGAATCCATATCTGAAGCCACGTCCCCGTCCAATGGGAGTTGACTGCAATTCATTTTCCTTTACACAGATCAGGATATCATGCGGATTGGCATCTGCCTCATTGATGTAGTAGACATCATTAGCTGCTATTACTTTGATCTCATATTTTTCTGCAAATTGCAACAGCACTTTGTTCACCCGGTCATATTCCTCCAGGTTATGCCGGATAAGCTCCAGGTAAAAGTCATCACCAAAGACAGAGATCCACCACTTTAATGCTTCTTCAGCTTTATGTTCACCTACATTAAGTATAAGATTCGGGATCTCTCCTTCAAGCCCTCCTGATAAAGCAATCACATTTTCGGAATATTGTTGTATCAATTCCTTATCGATACGCGGGTACAGCCCATACAGCCCTTCCATATATCCGTAAGAGCTCAGCTTGGCCAGATTGAGGTACCCATCCTTATTCTTTGCCAGCAGGACCTGTTGAAATCGCTTATCAGGATTATCTTTTGTGAATTTCAGCTTTTTACGTTCCTCCGACACAAAAAATTCACATCCTACTATCGGTACTATATCGTTGGCGAGCGCTTCCCGCACAAATTTAAATGCTCCGTACATATTACCCAGATCGGTAAGTGCCACGGCAGGCATATTGTATTCTTTGGCTTTGCTGATAATATCCTTGATACCGGGAGTAGCCTGTAGTACGGAGAATTGTGAATGGAGATGCAGGTGGCAGTACGGCGTGGTCACCTCCCTGTGCTCATATGAGGTTGTTTGGGTTGTTGAAGTAGTTTCTGTTGCTTTCTTCCGGAAATTGGCGATAGAAAGTTCTGGTTCTTCATAGGTGATCTCACTTTTGTCGATCCCCTCCTCAGGTTTCACTACTTCGTGTTCGATCAATCCAAAGAAACACCGGGTATTGGCGGCTACATCATAGGCCGCATCATGTGCATCCCCAAAGCCCTCCCCGAACAATTTCTCATGCAATTCAAGGAGAGTCGGCCATTTGAAACTGCCTCCTCTACCTCCCGGAAGAGCACAGAAGTCAATGGTTGTCAGCTGGGTATCGATCGGCTCTTTGCCTTCTATATCGTTGTTTAATCCCGCCCGCAGGTACTCGGAGCCGATGATGTTAACATCAAATTCGACGATGTTGTGACCTACAATATATTTTGTCCGCTCAAGATCAGAAGAAAACCTTTGTAACGCTTCCTGCAATGGGATTCCTTCCTGAATTGCCAGTTCGGTTGAAATACCATGTACTTTTTCAGAATTATAGGGAATGGTGAAGCCATCCGGTTTGACAATGATGTTTTCGTGGTTGATCAGTTTACCGTATTCATCATGCAATTGCCAGGCGATCTGGACAATTCTCGGCCAATTGTCAAAATCGGTTAAAGGGGCCTGTTTGTTTATAGGTAATCCTGTGGTTTCAGTATCAAAAATCAGGTACATATTTGTCTGTTAGATTTTTAGTTCTCCCTATCTGAAGTAAAGGATGAATCCGGGTAATATTCAAACGACTAACTTAGTCATTTCATAAAAAAAATCCATGAAATTTCTGAAAGAGTTGCTCCGGAATCCGGTCAGGTTTTTCGAATATGGACCAGTTTCTTTGTATCAAAAAACGGTTCATCAAAATGCTCGTTCAGATTATATATTTTGTAGGGCCAGGAGATAGTTTTCAATTCTTCTGACAGGTCACCTCCTTTCAGGTACACAATACCGTTTTTACCTCCCGGAACAATTTTTTTCCGGATCCACTTTAAAAATGTCGACAGATCTGTCACTGCCCTGCTCACCACAAAATTAAAGGATCCTTCAACCTGTTCGGCGCGCATCTGTCCTGCAGCAGCATTATCCAGTTCCAGGGCGCTGATCACCTCGTTCACCACTTTTATTTTTTTTCCGATAGAGTCGACGAGCATGAAGGATGCATCTTCAAAAAGGATGCTCAAAGGTATGCCCGGGAAGCCTCCTCCTGTTCCAACATCTAAAACAGAAATTCCTTTTTCAAATGTAAAAAACCGGGCGACAGACAGTGAATGGAGCACATGCCTGAGGTATAACTCATCGATATCTTTTCTTGACACGACGTTGATACGTGCATTCCAGTATTGATACAGATCCCACAACATGTCAAAACGTTGTATCTGTAAAGGTGATAAATCCGGAAAGTATTTTTGAATAAGCGTTACTCCTTCCCTCATGCCGGTCAGATATGCTTTTCTTTTCCCTTGACCAGGTCATACATCAGTTCGCGTGCCCGATGTAACTGAGCTTTGACGGTACCAAGTGGTGCTTCAAGTTCCTTGGCTATTTCTTCATAGGAGAGTTCATCAAAATACCTAAGCCTGACAAGTTTTTGATATTTTGGTGGCAATTTGGTGACAAATACGCGTATTAGTTCCACCTTCTGGCTTTTAATGGCTTCCTCCATCGGATTGAGGTCCTTGTCCTCAACATCTATTGTTACTGATTCTCCGTTGTCATCTTTAAAAGAGGTGTCCAGACTGAGTGTTTCTAGGCGTTTCTTGCGAATGAAATCAATGGCATTGTTTGTTGCGATACGGAAGAGCCAGGTACTGAATGTATAGTCTTTTTTAAACCGTTTTAAATTCTTAAATGCTTTGGCAAAAGCTTCGATGGTAAGATCTTCAGCATCATCAACGTTGCGAACCATTTTAAGGATCATGTGATAAACCGGCTTCCTATACCTTTTCATAAGCTCAGCATAAGCCTGTTGGTTCTTCTCTTCGGTTGCACTATCAATGAGTTTGAAATCTTCGAGTGCCTTATTTGAAAAATTTTTGCTTACTTCCATCTGACTTTTTTTACGAAAAAGGCTTTAAGTCCGGTTGAAATATAATAAAATATATAAATAAAATCTAAAATTGGCAGCAACCATATTCCCGATTTATCGCCTGTCTTATACTTCAACGCGTAAAGAGCCCCCAATAATGATACCATTATTAAAATAAAACCTCCCAGCACGAAATAAGTTTGAAAACCTGCCAATATTGCAGTTAAAAATGCCGCATATAAGCCAATCTTGCTTAATGTCAGTATGAACAACAACAGTTTATCAAAAAACCTGTAGTACTTTCCTACCGACAAATGTCTCTTTTTCTGGAGTAAAAATTCACTCAGGTGTTTCTTGGGAACTGAATGTATCAAGGTATTTTTTGTAAACACAAAACGGGTATTTTTTCTTTTAGCATGCTCATTAACAAAAAGGTCGTCATCACCACCAACAATACTTCTGAAACGTCCGAAGCCGTTGTTATTGAGGAAAACAGATTTTCGGTACGCGAGGTTCCTTCCCACTCCCATGTATGGCCGGTATAGCAAGCCCAGTCCGATATAATGTAAGGCTGTCAGAAGGGTTTCGTAATTTATAAATGTGCTTAAAAAGCCTTTGTGCATTTCATACTGGGAGTAGCCGATCACGAAGTCGATCTCCTTCTTGTGAAATCCCGACATCATTTCGTTAATCCACTTTTTACTTTGAGGATAGCAATCAGCATCCGTCAACAGTACGATATCATACTTTGCTGCTTTTACGCCCAGGGTAATAGCATATTTTTTATTGTTTATATGATCCGGGGTGCTTTCAATGCGGACCAGCTTGATCTTTTCTTCTTTTTTACTTTCTTCGAGCATAAAATCGTATGTCTCATCCGTTGACCGGTCATCCACTACGATGATCTCATATTCGGAGTAGTCCTGCTGCAACAACATGGTCAAAAGTCGCTTGAGGTTTTTATACTCATTTTTGGCGCATATGATCAAGGATACACCTTTTTTAGAATTACCGGAGGAATTCCTATTTTTGTAAAATATAAAACCCAGCATGGCAGAAAAATTAATGATTAATTGTATTCCTGCGCAGGTGAGGAAAAACCCCCATAAAATTTGAAACATGAGTGTCATAGTCAATTTTAAGATCCTCTTCAAAGGTAATGGTAATAAAAGATTTTTATATACATAATAACACGTATTTTTGCGCCATTTATTACAAGAAAAAATTTGATGAATTACGAGATAAAAGCAAAGGATAAAAACAGCAAGGCGAGGGCCGGAATATTCAAAACGGACCATGGGAGCATTGAAACGCCCATTTTTATGCCGGTAGGAACTGCTGGCACGGTCAAGGCTGTACATCAGCGGGAGCTTGTACATGACATAAAGGCTCAGATCATCCTCGGCAACACCTACCACCTGTATTTACGACCAGGACTGGAACTGCTGGAGATGGCCGGAGGCCTGCATAAATTTAACGGATGGGACAGGCCTATCCTTACCGACAGCGGAGGATACCAGGTATATTCCTTAGCCGATTCAAGAAAAATTACATCTGACGGTGTAAAATTTAAATCGCACATTGACGGGTCGTCCCATTATTTTACCCCGGAAGATGCGATCGATATCCAACGAAGTATCGGTGCCGACATTATGATGGCATTCGACGAATGTACTCCGTATCCCTGTCCCTACGACTATGCCAAAAAATCCATGCAGCTTACACATAACTGGCTGGAAAGATGTTGTAACAGGTTTGACGAGACCGAAAGCAAATACGGCTATCAGCAATTCCTGTTCCCGATCGTTCAGGGGAGCACCTATCCCGATCTCCGGACAAAATCTGCCGAGACCATAGCATCGTTTAACCGGGCCGGTAATGCCATAGGTGGTCTTTCTGTTGGCGAACCGGCTGAAGAGCTTTATAAAATGACCGGATTGGTATGCGACATATTACCCGAAGATAAGCCCAGATATCTGATGGGTGTCGGTACGCCTGAAAATATTCTCGAATGCATCGCTTTGGGGATCGACATGTTTGATTGTGTTATGCCCACCCGAAATGCCCGGAATGGCATGTTGTTCACCAGCAACGGAATTATCAATATCCGGAATGAAAAATGGAAAAATGATCTGAGCGTTATTGACGGATTACTGGAAAATGGAGTGAGTAACTTCTATTCCAAAGCTTATTTGCGGCATTTGATCATAAGTAAAGAAATATTAGGCGCACAAATTGGTAGTATTCAGAATTTGGCTTTTTATTTGTGGTTGGTTAAAGAAGCCCGACGACATATCATCGAAGGTGATTTTACGTTGTGGAAGAATAGTATACTAAAAAATATTAGCCGGAGGTTATAAATATGGCATGAAGATCCTTGACTGGTACATACTGAAAAAATTTTTTAAGTCTTACATATTCGTTGTATTTGTAATCGAAGCTGTGGTGGTAATAATCAACATCACCGAGCAGAATGAAAACTTTCTGAAGCATGAACTGGGGATCAGGGAGATCGCCGGCTATTACCTCGATTATATTCCGTACATCGCAAGCATGATCGCTCCGATCACAACATTTATCACGGTTGTTTTTATCACCTCCCAGCTTGCCCAGCATACAGAAATTATCGCCATGCTCTCAAACGGCGTTAGCTTCAATCGTATTTTACGTCCCTATATGATCGGGGCGGTGATTCTCGGACTTGTTTCCTTCTACCTCGGAGGATGGGTGATCCCCAACTCCAACAAGGATCGGGTAGCATTTGAACTACAGTATCTGAAATCCACCTATAGTTTTAATGAGCGTGATGTACACATCAAGGTAGGTCCTAATTCCTATATGTACCTGTATCATTACAGCGTAAATAACAATACCGGATCGAGGTTTACCCTGGAGACCATCGACAGCACGAAGGTACTGGCAAAGCTCAAAGCAGATAACATTATCTGGCAGGAGGAAACCCAGAACTGGAAACTGAGAAACTGGTCCCTGCGTGAGTTTCAGGGAGAAGACGAAATCTTCACCACCGGAGATGAAATGGATACCGTATTGCGCATTTATCCCAAAGATTTTGCCAGCGACTACAGCCGTTTCGAAACCCTTACCATGAACGAGCTAAATACCTATATTGAAGAACTCAGAAACAGGGGAGCTGATGATATAGAAGTGTATAAAATCGAAAAATACATACGTTTTACATCACCCTTTGCTGCCATTATCCTCACATTCATCGGACTGTGTGTGTCTGCCAGAAAACTGCGGGGAGGAGCTGGTTTTCAGATTGCCCTGGGTTTTTTACTGGCTTTCATTTACATAATATTCTTTATTTTCTCCCGAACAAGTGCCGAGGCCGGAACCATGAATCCGATCATAGCTATCTGGATCCCAAATATAATTTTCTCACTCATTGGGTTGATTTTATACCGGACTGTGCCAAAATAACACCTATACAACAGCTTTAAGTTATCAGTTCTCACATTGGACCCCTACTGGTCGGGTTGTTATTTCTTTTGCCTTCTACTAATAAATGACTTCTCCGAAGACTAATCTGATCTTTGAACCCTTAGCAGTTTGAAGTTTGAGCCTTTCACAAGAGGATATTTAAACATACTATTCATAAAATGAGTACCCTACAACTTTATTCATGAATGAACAAACTTTCCACTTTTCACTTTCATCTTTCCACTTCTAACTTTCCACTCATTAATTTTTTTTTGTGTCGAAAACCAATATTTTTGGCCCGTAATATCCATAAAGACTAAATCATTGAAGACATTTATATACAGCCGTTACTTTTATGCATATGTAACATTCATTCTTTTGTTCACATTCGCTGTACTATATTTTCCAAAAGGATCACTGGAGCTTTTTCTTAATCAGCACAACAACCCGGCAGCAGACACTTTTTTCAAATATATTACACACCTTGGTGACGGAACTTTCTTTGGGATACTTCTCTTTATCGTACTATTCAGGAATTACTACCATGCGATCATTCTTACCGCATCCGGTCTGTTCCAATCGATTGTTGTCTCCATTTTCAAACGCTGGATCTTTGCCGGACTCCCCCGGCCAAAGAATTTCTTCGACGACTCCATATCATTACATTTTGTGGACGGTGTGAGTGTTCACGGGCACAACACGTTCCCTTCCGGGCATACCATGTCGGCTTTTGCCTTGTTTGCCTTTATCGCAATTCTGTTAAAGGCAGAAAATAAAAACTGGTCGGTTGTGCTATTTATTTTTGCTTGTCTTGTGGGGTTATCCAGAGTTTACCTGCTTCAGCATTTTTTTATCGACATTTACGCAGGATCAATCATCGGGATTTCATCCGTTATTTTCGGATTCTGGCTAAGCGAAAAAATGTTTGGTGGATCAAAACGTGAACAGCTAATGAACGGGTCATTGTTTAAAACAATCAAATCAGGTCATAAATCAAAGTAATCCTGACCAGCACTGATATTCAGAAGGAAATTTTAACCTTTCAGGCTTTTTCGAAAACAATCCATAGATACACGAGCCGGAACCCGTCATGGATGCGTAAAAAGCACCGTTTTCATAAAGCTTTTCCTTTATTTCTGCCAGAACAGGATATTTTTTGAATAATGCAGGTTCAAAATCATTTGTCACAAGGTTTTTCCACCCTGATGTATCTGTATTTGTGAGGATATCTTTAAGGCATCGTTCGGTTTCCCCGGGAGTCACTCCTTTATAAGCTTCTGCGGTCGATATATGTACTCCCGGATAAACAAGGTAAATATACCAACCTTCAAAACTGACCATTACCTCCTCGAATACATCACCAATACCAGTTGCTATAACAGGTTTATTGCGAACAAAAAACGGACAATCAGCCCCGAGTTCAGACGCTATTTGTTCCAGCTTGTCATCGGAAATATCGAGAAAAAACATCCTGTTTAATGCCTTCAGGGCATAAGAAGCATCAGAAGAGCCTCCTCCCAGGCCTGCTCCTATAGGAACTACTTTATGGAGATGTACGGATACCGCAGGAAGATCATATTCTTTCCTCAATAGTTGGTAAGCTTTCAGAACAAGGTTCTTTTCAGGCTCATCCGGAATAGAAATACCACTGATGTTGATCGAAGTATTGTAATCAGAAGGAATAATTTCCAAAATGTCACTCCATCCAACCGGGACAAAGCACGTTTCGATATTATGATATCCGTCGCTTCTTTTTTCAGTTATATGAAGTCCCAGGTTAATCTTGGCATTTGGAAATACGATCATTACAGATACATCAATGAGTTACAGGAACACGTTCGCGAAGCATTTCCACCAATTCTTCTGTAATGCCGGAAGTTGAGAAACCGCCATCATGCATTAGATTCTGCATCGTCACCATTCTGGTAAGATCTGAGAACAATGTCAGGATGTAGTTGGCACATGAGAGCGCATCAGCATTCCCCAGCGGGGACATTTTATCTGCATATTCATGAAATACATCAAACCCGTTGATTCCGGTACCTGCTGTTGTCACTGTTGGCGATTGAGAGATGGTATTGACACGTACCTTCTTTTTACGTGCAAACCGATATCCATAACTTCGTGCGATAGACTCCAGCAATGCTTTAGCCTGTGCCATATCAGAATAATCCGGGAAGGTCCTTTGAGCAGCAATATACGACAGGGCCACAATGGATCCCCATTCATTCATCGCATCCATCTTTTCGGCCACTTGCATCACCTTATGGAATGAGAGTGCGGAAACGTCCAGAGTTTTCTGGAACCATTCATAATTCAGATCGCCGTAATCCTTGCCCTTCCGCACATTCGGACTCATCCCAATGGAATGTAACACAAAATCGAGATCTCCGCCAAGAGCTTCTCTGGATTTATCAAACAATGTTTCGAGATCTGACACCGAAGTAGCATCAGCAGGGATTACGGTGGTTTCACATTTTTCAGCTAACTCCTGTATCTTCCCCATGCGCATGGCAATAGGTGCATTGGTCAAAATAAATTTTGCCCCTTCTTCATGCGCACGTTCGGCTGTAATCCAGGCAATTGATTTTTCATCAAGGGCTCCGAAAATGATCCCACGTTTTCCTTTTAATAAGTTATAAGACATTATTATTTAAGGTTTGAATTTTTGAGCCCACAAAAATAGGCATTTTATTATTGATCTACATACCAGAGCAGAATAATTAGCTCACATTTTGGTTAAATAAAGATTTCACCCTTCATATACATAGCACATCTACCTGCCATCTTTACTCGTTCACCGGAATACTGACAATATAATATTCCTCCTCT
>JBNKDZ010000549.1:0-1924 GCA_050288525.1 Cyclobacteriaceae bacterium | reverse complement strand
TATTGCATGGTTGAGATAGTCATAGGGACTGTCTTTTGGCGCTTCAAGGTCAATTACCGATCGTATGTATGGCGCCCCTCCTTCTTTCGACATGTGGATCAGGACTTTATTGATTATCTGGATCACATGTCCGTCATCCGTTTTTAACAAATACCGCGCGTTGAGTTCTGTGTCTCCATCCGGACGGATGAGTTGCCAGTCTTCGCCTCCGGGTAATACTTCACCTTTGATTTTTGGTCCTTCAAAGGTACCTCCTGTTATTGGGATAACCTGTCTTCTGCCATGTTTACTCTCTCCAACGACAATAACGTCCGCTATCTTTACTTTTGCAGACCACATGTACTCAACTTTAAAGTCTTTATAATGGTTGTCATTAGAATCCTGTGCGAAAAGAGTGTTTGAAGAAAGCACAATCAGACAAAACAGAAATATATTTTTCATAGATTTTATACGTGAGGTTTTCCAAATAAAAGTTTAAGGAGCAAATATATCAAATCTCTCCGGATGTGGAATAAAAAAAACAGAAAAGGAACGATGCAAAGCGAGGGGCACAGCGTAACACAGGTCATAGTTGATGGCTATGTTTCTTGTGCCTCACCATAGCCGTCAACTTAAGACGTAGCATATAAAAAACAACAAAAAACCGTCATCCCGAGGCATAACATTTTTTTCAAACCGCACAAATTTGGATGACGTAACTCTGTATTTAAATACAAAAAATCCAACAACAAAAATATTACACAACTCACTGAATATCTTATGTTTACATAAAACACGTCATCGGTAGGCATAAAACCAACGTTGCAGATTAGAAAAGTATGAATGACATAGTTGAAAAAAATTAATTCGAGCTAATAACCTGACAGCGTCCTAAGACCTGTCTGTGTTGAAACAGACGACAAAATTCAATCTGTCATTGGTAGGAGTTTCTGGTGGGCATTGACATAAGGAAATGATTTCCGGTTACGACGTGGGAATTTCCATCTGTCAGAGACCATTCAGGCTTATTCAGAGTATGGAAAATTTCCTTAATCGCGATGCTATGAAAAATCGTTAAATTTAAAAGGACAAAAAAATCGTATTCAATAAATGAAGAAAATTCTTATTACAGGAGCCGCGGGAAATCTTGGTGGACTTTTGGCTGATTATTTGAAAGATTCGGGGATGATGATGAATCTTATGATCCATCGTAAGGATGTCGGCTCACACCTGAAAAACAGACCGAATATTTATGTCATTAAAGCAGATTTAAAGGACAGATCTTCGCTGATCCCTGCAGTTAAGGATGTTGATGTGATCGTGCATTTTGCCGGAGTTTTGTTTAAACACAATCCAGAAAAATTTTTACAGGTCACAAATATTGAATATTTCAGGAACCTTGTGGATGTAGCAGTCGAAGTGAAGGTGAAGCGGATTATACTTATCAGTTTTCCTCATGTCGAAGGCGAGTCAACTCCGGATAAACCGGCAAAGGGACATTTAAATGGCACCCCGGAATCTGTTCATGCCAAAACCCGGCTGGAAGAAGAAAAATTGTTGTTCGAAGCGGGCGAAAAAGAGGGTTTTGAGGCCGTATCTCTTAGAGTAGGAATGGTTTATGGAAGAGGAATCCTTATGATTGATGCTGCCAGGTGGTTTGCGAAACACCGGATTCTGGGAATCTGGAAGGAACCAACCTGGATACATCTTATCTCAACACAGGATTTTCTTGAAGCAACCAAACAAGCTGTAATAAAAAAGAATATTCAGGGAATTTATCACTTGGGTGATGAGGGGAAACAGACATTACAGGAGTTTCTGGATGCTGCTACAACCAAATGGAAGTGCAGGAAGCCTGTCAGGATGCATATAAAAATCATATATGCTGTCGCCAGGATCTTTGAGGTCTTTTCATATCTGTTTGGAACAAAGAGTCCTCTGACAC
>JBNKDZ010000548.1:0-2616 GCA_050288525.1 Cyclobacteriaceae bacterium | reverse complement strand
TGCGGGAAGAAGCTTTTTTCTTTCTAGACTTTTTTGTTACTTTTTGTGGCAATGACAAAAAGTAAGGGCATTTGAACCAGATGTTTTGAAAATAAAAAATGTAATGACAGAGGCTTTCCTGCCTGGGTACAGAACCGTGATTAGTAGAATTATTCTACAAAAAGTTCAGATTAGCACTTACTGAAGGTACTATTCTCTATGTTTCTCATGCAGAACCCCTCTCAGTAGCATATTTCTGAAATGGGTGTCCTGTCCGGAAAACAGGAAACATAATTGGCCTGAATTCAGCTCCTTTGCGCCACTCCTCGGCGGGCTTTGTGTGAAAAAAATTTCGGCTAAATCAAAAAATATCACCAAACCGCACTAAATCGGACAAGTCAGGAGGCGGTCGCCATTATTTTTATCTATCAATCATACCTGGTAAAAGGAACAAAACGTACAGAAAAAACCTTATTCATTTTCATTTTGCCTTTCTTCTTAGTTACGATCACCAGATCCTGGATAGAAAATGCAGAGCCTATCGGGATAACCATTCTGCCTCCCTCTTTTAGTTGTTCAAACAGTGGCTCGGGTACCTCAGTTGCTGCAGCTGTCACAATAATTGCGTCAAACGGTGCCTCCTCTTTCCAACCATAATATCCGTCTGCTATACGAACTTTTACATTCGAATAACCTAAATCTTTTAATCTCCCGGAAGCTTCTGATCCCAATTCCGGAATTATCTCCAATGAATATACACTTGAAACAATCTCGGATAACACAGCTGCCTGATATCCTGATCCTGTCCCTATTTCAAGAATCTTATCGTCTTTACCAGGATCGACAGCTTCTGTCATGAAACCAACAATGTATGGTTGGGATATGGTTTGTTTGTGTCCTATTGAAAGGGGAAAATCTTCATAGGCATACTGTATCTGTTCAGGAGGTACAAACTTATGCCGTGGAACTTTTCTCATAGCATCTAATACCTTCGTGTTTTTTACACCTCTCGATATAATTTGCTCTTCCACCATCTTATTACGCATTTGCTGATACGCATCCTGCCGAATACAAATCAATGAAATGAATAATGCTGTAATAAGGCATTTCATTACGCAATTCTTTTATTTAATTTACAAAAAAAAAGCCAAAAAGCCTCCCTTATCTATAAAAAATCGACTGTATATATCGCATTTTCAGGATTTTATAAAAAATGAGGCTGTTTGTGAAACAGCCTCCTATGATGGTATTAACAAATAACTCTTATCTGATCCTGCTCCGGAAGATTATGTACAACACAATCATTGGCATACGTGCGTTCCGGAAGGTTAATTAATATGTTGGCCGGATCATTATTTACCGTAAATGGTCCCCAATGCCATACTCCTGGCTTGATTATGACCACCGTTCCTTTTGGTACATAAAATACTTTTAACTGATCAAGAGGAAGGGCATCATTAGGATGTGTTGCCGGTGCAACCTGAACAAGTATATCATTATCCAAGGGAAGTATCCCTTCTGCACAACCTGTATGATATTCTAATACATCAATAACTAAAGGTCTCTTTTCAACCCGGCAGGTGGAATAACTCAATAAACTATCGGAGGATGTATTCAGTTGTACCATATCGCGAAAAAACTCAACCGGTTTATCACCCAACTTATCCCTGTCTGGGTTTATCAGATTTGCATAGGTACCAAACGGAAGAAAAGCTTCATAACTCAGCTCTTCCACTTTTACACTTCGATCCATAACTTATTTTATTTCCTCATCAAATACAACCGCTACTTTCCCACATTTTCCTGAAGCCATCAACTCATACGCTTTATCAGCTTCTTCGAGGGTGAATCTGTGCGTCACCAGATCTTCCGGGTGTATTCCCCAACGAACAATTCTCTCAACCAGTTCCTCCATTTTCCAGATGGATGTAACCCATGAACCATATAAGGTTTTCTGGTCATGGATCATATCAGGAGAAGGATTAAATTCTACTGTTCCGCCTTCACCAATAAAAACAATAGAACCCCATTTACGTGTAGCTCTTATACACAATTGACGGGCTGAGGTATGTCCGGAACAGTCAAATGCTTTTTCTACTCCGTTCCCTCCTGTTATTTCCCTGATCTTATCCAATGTATCATCCGAAGATTCAAAAACCTCATCCGCCAGATTCAAGTCCATAGCCAGTTTACACCTGTCAGGATTTACATCCACACCAATCAGTTTATTGGCCCCAAGTGCTTTTGCAAGCATCAGTGTTGCAAGCCCGACAGGTCCTAATCCGGTAACGAGCACTGCATCATTACCTGAAATACCTGTTTTTTCAATCCCCTCATATACAGTACCAAAGCCACAGGCAATCTGCGCTCCGTCTGTGTACGTAAGAGAATCCGGCAAAAGAACAAGGTCTTTCTCATCAGCAAGAATATAAGGCGCCATGCCTCCATCCCGCTGCCAACCATAAGCAGCCCTATGTTCGCTGGTACAAGAGATCATATACCCGCGGCGACAGTCATTGCAGATGCCGCAGCCCGAAATGTGATAGACTACGACCCGGTCACCTTCCTTGAAGTGACGGATCCCCGGACCGCACTTGACGATTTGGCCGCTCGGCTCGTGCCCGGCAATCATTCCGG
>JBNKDZ010000547.1:0-1640 GCA_050288525.1 Cyclobacteriaceae bacterium | reverse complement strand
AGTGACCTGTCTTCAAAACTATCAAATGGATCCATAATACTACCACCTTTGAAAGCTACAACCCCGCTTTATAACGTTGAAGTAAAGCGAATGGAGGAACTAGATTGTAATAGTTGTGATATAAAGACAGAAGTAAATCCTACAAGTATTTATTATAGTGGTAATGTCGTAGGTTATATGAGCGAATATGAAGGTTGTCAGTCCAGTGGAGTTTGTGATGCAGATGTTTATAGTTACCAATTTAGGGATAAAATTCTTGCTCTAAGTGCCGCTTCAGATATGATTGTGTTAAATCAAAGTGATTTCGATGGCTCCTTACAGTTAAATCTGAATAATTTGCGTCCGGGATACTATAAAGTTCATTATGAATTTATGGATACTCAGGATGGAAATGAAAATCCCTGCGGCAAGGATTACATCATTCAGGTAATTGCACCGGATCCACTGGTCATTAATAATGTATCAACCAATCCCTCCTGCGAGCTTCCTGATAATGGCTCCGTTTCTTTTTCTTTGTCAGGCTCTGCCATAACACCTTATGAGTATGTTGTTGGCACAGAAACCGTTACAGGTTCTCTGTCCGGAAGTACACATACGATTAACGATC
This sequence comes from Cyclobacteriaceae bacterium, assembly GCA_050288525.1. GTDB lineage: Bacteria > Bacteroidota > Bacteroidia > Cytophagales > Cyclobacteriaceae > JBNKDZ01. Next base: position 1,033 of record JBNKDZ010000547.1, on the reverse strand, counting down.
TTGGTATAGTCACAGGTCAAACCTTAAAAATAACCGATGGTGATGGATGTACGGCAACAGGATCGTTTTCAATAAGTTCTCAACAACAGCCTGTTACCATCGATTATCTGAAAGAAATGGTGTGCCCGGGGATGAATGATGCCTCAATACGTCTTGACAGAGAAGGAGCGTGGATAAGCAACCTGCAAACTGTACGATATAAAAAGCTAACTGAATCATCATGGACAAATGGTTCCCTTACCTATCATTCGGATGATCAATATTATGAAGTAACCGGATTCGGGACAGGCACATACTCCATTGAGGTGACGGATGCTCATTCATGTCAGTATGGTTTTGATAATCAGGTTTTTACACAAACGCCTGAAATTATACTGCAAGATACTGCCAAAACATCGGTTTTATGCGCTGATGCCGTCGGCGCCATTCAGATCACTGCAACAGGTGGTATGGATCAGCTAACCTACGAGCCTCAGACCGCCGGACATAACAACAATTATACAGGTCTGTTTAATAATCTTTACCCCGGAACCTATGCCTTTAAAATACATGATAATGCCGGATGCTACTTCCAACATGTTGTGGATGGATCATTGACGGATATTTTAACGGTAACATTGGAAAATCCGGATTTGCCTTCTGCCTCATTAACAGCTCATGAACGCTTTCAATACGAATCGGTTCCATATCATTTAAAATGTGCAGAAGATGCAGATGGTGTATTCTCGGATATAAATCTTTCAGGAGGAAAAGGTGGATACAATACTGGCATCAGCACCAATTTCCCCATGGAAATAGCCCTGCTGCATGTCGAAGATAATGTCTTCCTGACCAACGACCAGGGGGATCGGTACTATTATACTGTTGACGCTTCGGGTAATGTCATCACTCCCCAGGGAGTATCTGTACGGGCAGGAACGTATGTGCCGTTTGTCCATACTGCCGGTTGCCCGGATGATATCGAACTGGCAGGCTCGGTTCAATTCAATGCGCCTGAAAAAGCACACATCGATGCGACATCTTTACAGATTTC
>JBNKDZ010000546.1:0-5519 GCA_050288525.1 Cyclobacteriaceae bacterium | reverse complement strand
GTTAAAAAAATCAACTGAAAAATAATTCTACTATGATTTTGTTCATAGCGATTATTTTTTTGGCAATATATCATTTTCACACCAATTATGTCGAATTATTTTAATAAGTGCTTTAAAGCGCCTTCCAATTTTGGATGCTGAAATTTAAAGCCGGTCAGTATAACCTTTTGACTGGATGCTTTACAACTTCCCAACATCATTGTCGCCATTTCTCCGAACATAAGTTTTAACAGTAAAGCAGGGATCTTTGGGATAAGCTTTGGCATTCCTTTTATTCTATTGATGGTATGCATGAATGAATTGTTCTTTACCGGATCAGGAGATACAGCATTGTAAACACCTTTCATGGAAGGATTTTGTATAGAAGTAAGAAATAATTCGGTAAGGTCATCAATGTGTATCCAGCTCATGTACTGTTCACCACTACCCATAGAAGACCCGAGTCCCATATTTACAGATCCCTCCAGTTTTTTAAGGAGGCCATCCTGCGAACTCAGGACAAGGCCTATCCTTAAAATTATTGTACGGATATTTAAATCTTCAAATTTACGGGCAGCGTCTTCCCATTGTGTTGTGAGAATCGCAGGGAAGTCTCTGCCGGGAGGAGAATCTTCTTTGCATACATAATTGGTATCAGCACCATAATAGCCTACGGCTGAAGCAGAAATGAATGTATTAATTTTTTGATCAGAGGATTTCAGGGCATTGAGAAGCAGCAGGCTGCTCTTAACACGACTAATAATTAATTCTTCTTTTCGTTTATTGGTCCAACGCTTATCTGCAATGCCGGCTCCGGCGAGATGAATCACAGTATCGACGTTTTTTAACGCTTTATGATCGATAATTGCATTATTTATATCCCATTGATAGGTTGGGACAACCGGATTTTTTTTTGGAGATCTGCTTAGGTGATTGACATCATATCCTGAGGACAATAATTTTTGAGTAAGCGCGGAGCCGATGAAGCCAGATCCTCCTGTTATTAGTACTTTCCTCTTCATATTGATATAATCAAAATAGGTATGAATTTGTTGGATCCATGAATTATAATTATGATTCAGAGGTGGTAAAGGTTGAATATACAAAAAAATGATCAGTGGAGCAGGAAAAAAAAATAGATAATAAAAAAGGAGGTTACGTATGTACATAACCTCCTTAATTATCAAAAATAAAGAATTTTACATGTTTATTTCATAATTCTCTTCATTCAGAACAGAACCGTCTTCATCATAACTTTTCCACAGGCCTGTTTTTTCACCGTTTTCGTAGAACATCAGATACCGGATTTGTCCGTTATCATCCCATAATTGCCATTTTCCGTCTCTTTGTCCATAGTTGTATTTGATTTCACCTGTTTTAACAGAATTTTCATTCCATTGAACCCACTTTCCATGTTTTTGGCCATTGATATAATGACCTATTTCTTTAACTGAACCATTGGCATGGTATGTAATAAAATCACCATCCTGTCGTCCGTTTTTGAAATTGTAAATCTTATCAACAGATCCGCTTGCAGTTAATACCGTGTATTTCCCATTAAGGATCTGACCATCCTTATTATAGGTAAGACCATTTACTTCCTTAAAATCCTGTGCACTTACATAAAGTGGTATGATCAATAATAATATAGCTACTCCTTTCATGACCCCGTTATTTAAAATTAATAAATTGTTTCCTTTATTTATTTTCAAGTAACATAAAGGAAATATTAAAGTCCAGTACTTAACAATTATTTAACATTGGAAGGTGTAGTATACCGTCAGAAATCGTTGTAAAACAATCAGTTTTAAGGAATTAGTTCAATTATAATATTCTGATTATCAGTGGTTAATAAAAAATCCTTTAAAATCACATCATGAAATGAGATGTAAGATACGGTAATGGTATAATTTCCGGGGTGAAGATTTTTAATCTCGAAAGATCCGTTAAAGTCCGAATAGACGGTAGTGTTATCTGGTTGTTGAATTTCTACTTTTGCTCCGATTAACGGTTCTTTGGTGTCATTATCAAGTACAAGTCCGGATAAAGTAACGGAATTGGTTTCCGTTTTTTCTCCTTCAGAGTCGGTGGCTTTTGTCTCACTGAGAAGCAGCATAAAAGCAGCGAATATAAAAAGTATCTTTTTCATGGATACAAAGATATAAAACCTGCTTCTGACAGATGTTAGGGAATTGTTATGCGTATTTTATTAAATCGTTCAGGATACTTAATAGAGACTTCTTTTCAGAGAATCTTTATTAACGGGATTGTGATAAAGAATATTTTGAATGCTGATTACTTCAAGTCCGTTATTAAAGAAAACTGACGCAGTACGTTTTACGTTTCTTCCTGCAACATTTTTCCCTTCATATACATGTATCATATGGTAGGAAGCGGACATTGAAGAGTCGATCCAGTAATTGGTGAGTGTATCCAGAGGGGCATAATATAACGGGTGGTACCCCCAGATGTCCATCATATTATTTTTAGGATTCAGAAAATAATCTTCTATACGTTGATGTATGGTGGTATTATTGATCCTTGCTGCTTTTTCTGTTTTTGATTCACAACCGGCGATCAGTAAAAATAATATGAGTATAAACGTCAGATTTTTCATTAGATATACTATTTTGACAAATATAAAAAAAAGGCTGCTCAAGAGAAGCAGCCTTAGTGTGGTTAGTTATTGATCGTTAATAAGTAGTAGTTCCGTCTTTTTTAAGAGCCCAACCAGCCAACCAGTTGTTTGATGGGTCAACAGCTCCTATTTGAGATACTGAAGTAAACCAGCTTGTTCCGTATGCGGAGGTAGGATCAACAGCACCGGTTGTTGAGACTCCTACACCATCGTTCAATGTGATTGAAGATCCGTCGGTAGAATTGTCATTCGTTGTTTCCCATACAGAGCCTGCTTTTCCGAAGGATCCTTTGGTAAAGTTACCGGCATCTGATTTGAAGACAATAGAGTTTGTTACAATCAGTGATTCATCAGTTACATTTGCTCCTGTGGTAGCGTCATCATCAGCTCGTATACCATAGGCAGCAAATCCGGTAACAAGGGCATTATGGATTTTACCTTTGGTTCCGTGGCGCAATCTCATACCGGTTGTCTGGTCTTCATTACCGTTTGATCCGATAAGCGTAACATTGGAAATTGTCGGGGTTGAGTATGGCTCAGCTTCGTAGTTGCCTTCCAGGTTGTCACCTTCGAAGCCTCTGTCACCTCTGTCAGCAATTTGTTCAACAAGAAGGAATTGTGCATTTCCTCTCCAGCCGTGAGTCCAGTCGAATGAATCATCTTTTGACCCTGTAGATACTGCATATTTTAGGTTTGCAGTTCCGCCAAAGAATTCAAATCCATCATCTTCTCCATAGTAACTTTGCAGATATTCAAGTACTGTTCCGCTTCCTACACCATTAAATGAGAATCCGTTAAGTTCGTTGTCAACACCAATGATACGACCGGCATATTTTAACAATACATACCTTAATGTACCGCTGTTGTCATCGTCGTTTGTTCCACCATATACTCCGGTTCCGCCTTCACCTTCCGCCTGGCAGTCTGCATCATCACAAGGATTGATATTGCCATATCCGTTCAGGACAAGGCCTCCCCAGTCACCTCCATCAGCTTCAACACTGGCACTTCCGAGTTCATTACTTGAAGTTAAAGTGATCAGCCCTGTCGCATCTTCACCGTCTGCCATTATTTTAGCGCCTCGTTGGATAGCAAGGAAAGAAGTGGCAGCTGCTTCTGCATCAAAATAGATTGTCACGCCTTTGTTAATGGTGATTGTTGTAGGCGTTGATCCGTTAGGCACGACCATGATATTTCCGGCAAATACCCATTCGTAACCGTCTTCCGGAACTTTAATAGTAATGTCGCGGTTTATGGTACCTTTTAGAATGACTGCTTTCTGACCATTTTTGGTACCAAGGTCAACGTCAAAGAGATCAGAAGCTTCACCTGTTATACCAACTATGCTCTCAGTAGTTGGAGGAGGTGTGGTGGATTTACTTACCTGAGTCGATTTGGATGTCGATGAAGAAGGATTTTGCTGGTCAGTGATGGTTATTTCAATGGTAGCAGCACCTTCGTTGTTATCTGCAGTATATTTTATAACAGCAGCACCTGAAGTAGAACCGGCAGTCGGTTGTGAAGATACTGTAACAGTTCCTCCTCCGGCAACGACTTTGGCAGATACAGTCTGGATTTTTCCGGGAGCACTTATGCTGGATACATCGATGTCTACGGCTTCACCTACCATAACATTAGATGATTCAACAACTGTAAAAGTAGGCTGAGCGAGCCTTGGGTCCTCATCGTCTTTACACGATTGCAGATTAACTATGATAGCTAAGCCGATTGAAAATGTAAATACGGCCTTGACCATATTCTTAAAATTTTTCATAATCATTATTTTTATTTGTTAAATGTTATGACAAAGCAACACAATAAGGTTTACTTCATAGTGTTCGAAATTTTACCTTATTGTTATAAATGTTATAGCATTGTTTTGTGAATGTTAAGGAGGAAAGGATCTGAGAAGGTGGTAAAAGAACCAGGCACATTTACAGAACCAAAATATTACCTGCTATTTAAGATGCTGAATCCAAACTTTAAGCAGATTATAGACATGTAATTTATTAAAATAAAGTGCTTTCAATCAAAATCACAGCAAGTTCACTGACATCAATAATTGTTTATATCATATATATTTAATTGTTCCTTAATGATGGAGCAAACCTAACTAGGTAAATTGCCCACATTTATAATTTGGTTGAAACCTAATCTTTATAAATGGAGGATGACAATTTATTATTGAAGCGAATACGGAATAATGATCAAAAAGCTCTGGAACAATTATTTCAAAAGTATTATTATTCCCTATGTTACTTCGCAAAATCATTCGTTAAGAATGCGGATTTGGCTGAAGAAATTGTTTCGGATGTTTTTTTTAATATTTGGCAGGGACGGTATAAACTGAATATACAGAATAATTTCAGGTCATATATTTTTATTGCAATCCGAAATCATTCTTTAAAGGCGATAAAGAAAGAAAAAGTGTCATTTTTAGAAATAGAACTGGTGGATTCTGATCAAAGGTCTTCTTATCTGACGGCTGAATCATCTTTACAATACAAGGAAATGGAAAAACGCCTTGAAGCAATAATTGAAACGTTGCCATCTCAGCGCAAATTAATTTTCAAATTAAACAGACTGGAAGGTCTGAAATATAAGGAGATAGCCGATAAACTACATATTTCCGTTAATACAGTTCAAAAACAAATGGTTGAAGCAGTACGATACCTATCTGAGTATGAACATCAATTCTTTATATCAATAATCCTGTTTTTTGCCTCAACAGACTATTGTTTTTTTAATGTTTAGGTAACGATTTGTTTACATACTTGAATGGCAGATTGAGGGGTCTTTTTAGGTCATAATAATAAAAGACAAGCTCAATGAACGAAGACAGATTTTATGAACTTGCGATTCAGGCCATTACCGGGAACGCATCGGAGGATGAAAAAGGAGA
>JBNKDZ010000545.1:0-6246 GCA_050288525.1 Cyclobacteriaceae bacterium | reverse complement strand
CCAGGCTTTCCATGCATCCATCCCGTCACCATTCTGAGCTGAAACTTCCAAAAATTCCAGATGGTGATTGACCCTCAAGGCATATTCCTTAGCTTTTTCCAGATCAAACCGGACATAAGGCAGCAAATCGATCTTGTTGATGATACAAAGTTGTGCTGAGGCAAAAATATGCGGGTATTTCAATGGTTTGTCTTCTCCTTCCGTAACACTTATGATCACAACCCTTTTGCTCTCTCCCAGGTCAAACATGGATGGACACACCAGGTTGCCAACATTTTCGATAAACAAAACCGAATCATTGACCGGCTGAAGCTTTTTAATGGCATGCAATACCATGTGGGCGTCCAGATGACAGCCTTTGCCGGTATTTACCTGAACAACGGAAGCTCCTGTAACCGCAATCCGGTCGGCATCATTCATGCTTTGCTGATCCCCTTCGATGATGCTGACGGGTATTTCATCCTTAAGCATCGGAATGGTTTTCTCCAGCAACGTAGTTTTGCCTGATCCTGGGGAGCTTACCATATTCACAGAAAAAATATTTTTAGCTTCCAGATAGCCCCTGTTGCGTTCGGCCAACAGATTATTCTGATGCAGAACATCCTTCTCCAGTTCCACGGTTGTGCTGTGTTGATGGTCGTGATCATGATGATGGTGATCATGATTGTGATGATTGTTATGATCATGGGTATGTTCATGATCGTTTTCTTCCGCATGTTCACCGTGTAACAGTATTTTTACGGAATCTTCTGACTGGTCACATCCACAAGTAGCACACATAAGGCAGGAAGTTTTAGTTCAAAATCAGTTTACAATAACACTTCAATTTAATGAACTTTGTGATTTAATGATCTCATTATCATCAAATTTATATGATTAAAAGCAGAATTATTTCATAAAACCATGACAGAACTGTTATTTTTTATTTAATTTATTGATATCAAAAGTATAACACCTAACATTTAATGCTTTGATTGTATTGATAAATGCAGATCATCGTATATGAATTATGACATTTAAAATCCAGAACAGCATTTTTTCAGATCATTCGAATAACAAAAACCTGTTGCAGTACCTCGAAAGTTATCTGACGGAACGACGAAACGCCCTGTTCGACAAGGTGCTCAGCAACCGCACTCGGCACATCACGGTAGTAGCGGAAGACACCTACCAGGAACACAATGCGAGTGCCCTGATACGTACCTGTGACTGTTTCGGGATACAGGACTTTCATATCCTTGAAAAGCACAATGAATTTAAAATTGCCAAGGGAATGGCAAAAGGAGCTGAAAAATGGGTCGATGTCCATATGTATGAAGGAGCTGAAAACAAGGAGCAGGAATGCATTGATCGATTACGGAAAAACGGGTACAAAATAGTAGCCACGACTCCTCATAACAACGATTGTCTGCTTGATGCGTTCGACCTGTCGCAAAAGTCTGCCCTGTTTTTTGGCCGGGAAAAATATGGATTGTCCGACTGCATCATCGAACAGGCCGACAGTTTTCTTAAGATCCCCATGGTAGGATTTACCGAAAGTTTTAACATTTCCGTCTCCACAGCTATCATCCTGCACACACTCACGAACAAACTGCGGGAAATACCGGATATTCCATGGCAACTCACAGAAAAAGAAAGGATCGCAAAGAAGATCGAATGGTGCATTAAAACCATTCAGAACGGTAAAAAGATTGCGTTGGATTTTCTGAATGAGGAAGTTCAGGTGGAGCGGAAAGGATAGTCGGGATATCGATTCAGGAAATTAAAATTCTTAAATTTTGTAAATTCTGCTTCAGACAAAATTGGAGCGTTATGAAATGTTGAGTAGTGTCCTCTAAATTAACGCTGACAGGTCTTTGGACGCTGTCAGGTTGGTATCACTAAAATTAAATATCCTGCCACAATACGCTTTGCCCTATGCGCTTTGCCATACGTTTATTTGCAAATTATATTACGACCTCTCCCCCAGATTTACAGACTGATCCTTAATAATGATAACGACACTGAATAACTCTTATCTGACCATCCTGCATCCTGTAAACAAGTCTGTGCTCCAATGTAATTCTTCTTGACCAATAACCAGACAAAGCATGTTTCAATGGTTCAGGCGAACCCAGTCCGGTATATGGATCCCGATTTATAGCCTTCAACAAGTCATTTACCTTTTTCAGGATTTTTTTATCATGACGTTGCCAATACAGATAATCTTCCCATCCCTGATCTAAAAATACAACCTCCATTGATCATTAATCAAGCAATTCGCGGACACTACCTTCTCCTGCTTTATCTGCCTCAATAGCTTTAAGCAATCGCTCGGCATTTTTCGGGCTTTTTAATAAATGGAAAGTCTCCTGCATGCTCATATACTCACTTTTACTCATCAAAACCATATCATGACCTTTTGGACGTGATATAAAAAGAGGCGTTCCCATATTAAAAACCTTCTCAAAATATGAACGCATATTTTGCCTGAAATTCGTAAGAGTTGTTACTTCCATCTTTCATTTTATTTAAAACAAAGATACTAAAATGTACGTAATCATGTACATTTTTGTTTTAAATTTCAGATGAAGGCTTTTCCCATAGGTTGTTCCAGGAGCTTCGTTAAACTATTGAAACAGATTGGGGGATCTAAAATTTTAATGATTGAGGATCTTTATAGGTATTCCAAAAACGCACGAGATATATTGCCGATTCTTCTGACCACTCGCTTAATAAATATTCAATATTCTCGTCATAATCATGTTTGGCATCATCTGACCAAATGATTTTCATAGTCTTATTTGAAGAGGTTTGGAAATTTCTTTTTTGTTGATTCCATTACTGATTCATGGGAATGAACGTTTCCGTTGTTTATCGACTCCAGACCTTGATCAATGGCGGACTTTTCAGTTTTGGTGAGAGAAGATTTTACACTCTGATTGGACTCTTGCAATGACTTGAATTGCCGGATGATACGAACATCCTTTATTCCGGCTATCCATTCAATTAAACTCAGTTTATCAGCTTGTATATCCATGATAAAAGTTTTCTTTCATGTAAATATAACGTTTTAAACCTTATTTTTGATACGTTTTAATTAGGAAGTGTTTTTAGATTACTTATCAAACCTGCTTAAACCCCACTTTTTCAATATCCGGTCAGCTTCATTAAGTTTAATACGTTTTTTGAAAATCTGTTGATCGTTGTTTATTTTTTGATAATAACACTCCCAACAATTGTACGAATTATCGTACATGTAATTCAATTCAATAATATATTTTTCCGATTCATTTTCAGGATTTACATATATATCTTTTTCACGAATTGAATCTCCATAATATATTGTTTTTTCTTTATGGACTGGGATTTTTTTGTTTTCATTAAAATCTGACCACAATTGTTTATTCCAAGGATTTTTGTATTCTGTTACGATACTACCCGATTTTCTTCTTTTAACAGATGTATCATAGGTAAACCAATCTTTATGTACTTTTGGAATCCCTCTCTTTTCTCTTTCCTTATTATAAGACAAACCGTAATATTCTTCCAAAGATTTTTTTCGAGAATAATATTTATCTGTATTTAGATAAAACAAATAATATAATGAAGGGCTAATTGTCAAGATCAAAAAGATTATGCATCCGATGTAAATAATATATAGCTTTGTTCTGTCCTTCATGATTTCTTTACTTTTCTAAAATAACTTCTGAAATCAAATTCGGAGGGTCCATATTCCAGGTCATATTCAACTAGTATCAGTTCTTCTTCAGTAATTTTCTCTATTTCCCAAAATCTATTTCCCATTAAAATGATATTATTTTCAATAAAATACCGAAAGTAGGTATCTGAATCATAATCATATCCTTTCCCGTCTCCATAAAATTCAAGAATTGTTTCTGTTGTATAAGGTTTCCCATCCAGTGTAATATCCTCACCTGTATCACCATTTCTCTTATCCATTTTATATCCTTCCCATTTCCCAATCAATAATTCAGAAATATTATGTTGATTTGGAGCATAAAAAGCTATTAAAGCAATGAATATCAGACACTTCATCTTTGTTCAATTAAAAATTTATAAGAAAAATGATGATTATTAATCACCTATACCATTCTTGATTGTTAAAAAATCGAATTCCAAATACCTCTTTTTCCTTTTGTGAAAGTCTGAAGACTTTTCATGTCTGGTTCCAAGAGGCTCCCGAAAGCATTCGGGATTACCTTGAAACAGATTGGTTTTTATTTTAACTTACTTCACCCCCTTCGTAATCCCATCCCAGTCATCGGTACGGAACGGTGAAGCAGGGAGGCCTTTTTTGTTATAAAGGTTGCATACGGGGTTGGAGGCCCAGGCGTATCGCACAGCCACGGGTTCTTTTACTTTATCACTTTTTACGAACACTTTCCCTCCAACGATCTGTGCATCGGCCCAATAGAATTTTTTATCTTTCCCGGCAATGGCAAAGCCTTCGAGCTTATCTCCTTTGGCCATTAGTCCGCCGTCAATATGCTCAAACGATATTTCAATCTCGTTCCCATTAATCTCCATGGATGAATAGAGCGGGCCTGAATGTACTACATCTTCTCCGTAGGCCACTTTTTGTGCACAGAGGGTCAACCTGTTGGCTACATCTTTTTTGTTGGTTGGATGCAGATTTTGAGCCTCTCCCAGGTCGATAGTCACCACCATACCCGTTGAAGGCAGGTCGAGGGCCATCAGTTGTGCCTCTCTGAGTTCGGCCCAGGCATTCTCCTGTGGTTCGGGCTGCGGATCGAGGTAGTTCGGTAACTGAACATATAAAAACGGCAGATATCCCATCTCCCACCGGATTTCCCAGTCGACGATCAGCGCATGGAATAATGACCTGTACTGATATGCCCGAACATCATTGCTCTCTCCCTGGTACCAGATCACGCCTTTTATGGCGTAGGGAATAACAGGATTTACCATTCCATTAAAAAGACTACCTGGGTATTTATTGTACTCCTTAACCTCCGGCACAGCAGGCTCCAGCCCTCTGTGGAACTTCCAGATCCCTGACATATCTTCCAGCACAGAGCCTGTGGCAGCTACCAACTTCATTTCCGATTCAGGACCTTCAAATCCGGGCTCCCCCCAACGGTTAGACATTCGGATGGTAACAACATTCTCTCCTGATTTTACCAAATTCCCGGGTACTTCGAGGGTTACGAACTCCGGATAAAAGGTTTTTCCCAGCGATGTGCCATTGAAATACACATCCGACTGATGGTTTATTCTGCCTAATGACAGTTTCAGATCCTGTCCCTTAAATTCTTTTGGTACTGTCACGACTTTCCGTAACCAAATGACTCCAAACAACTCCTCGCTATAAGCAGGCAAATCAATGGCCCTCCAGTCGTTAGTGCTATAGCTGACCTTTTCAAAACCTTCTTCCAGCCCGTTATACGACTCTTCAAGGATCCTCACCCTTTTACGATCACGTTCGGCATTGGGAATGATGTCGTTTTCCCAGTTTTCTTTGGCATTCTCCAATTGGATAATGCGGTCGGTGAAATCCGGTAGTTTCTTTAGCATCTCTGTGCTAGTCCATGCTTCGGCAACCGTACCTCCCCAGGTGCAGTTGATCAGCCCGACCGGCACATTGTATTTTTCGTGGATATCTTTTCCGAAATAATAGGCGATTGCTGAAAATCCTTTGGCCGTTTCCGGCGTACATACCTCCCATTGCCCCTGCTCAAGATCGGATTTCGGTGAACTGGCGGTTCTTTTTGGTACGGTAAACAGGCGTATATTTTTGAAACTGGCTTTTGGCACTTCCTGAGGACCATTTTTAGAATTCTCCAGACGCCACTCCATATTCGATTGTCCGGAAGCAAACCAAACATCTCCGAACAGTACATTTTTCAGTACCAACGTACTGTTGATTTTAAGTTCATACGGTCCTCCTGCTTCGAAAGAAGGCAGATATACCTGCCAGTCTCCCTTTTTATCGGCAAGTGTTTCGATCGAACAACCATTTATTTCGACCTTTATTTTTTCATTTGGTCCGGCTTTTCCCCAGACAGGCACCTGTACATCCCGTTGCAAAACCATGTTATCCGAAAATATCCGGGCGACGGTCACTTGTGCCATCGAATGAATTGTACATAAAAGGCCTATTGAAAAAACGAGCAGAGATCGTAAATGTGTCATGTACCTGGTAGATTTGGGTCAATAAATTTTTATCTGAACAAAGAATTATTCCCGCTTAATAAAAAACCACTTCACAGTCGGGGTTCTTAG
>JBNKDZ010000544.1:0-4117 GCA_050288525.1 Cyclobacteriaceae bacterium | reverse complement strand
AAGCCGTCATTCAGAGGAACTTGGCCGCAGGCCTTGTGACGTAGGAATCTCCATCTGTTTGTAATAGCGTCAGCATTTTGCTATCCTGGTCCCTGACTGAAGGAGATTCCTACGTCGTAACCGGCAAGCATTTCCTTTCGTAAATGCTCACCGGAAACTCCTCTGAATGACGGCTTTTTTGTTATTTTATTTATATGCTCTGTCTTAGGTTGACGGCTATGGTGTCCGCACGAAACACCACTTCGCACTTCCCAACAACAGAATCACAATTTTCCTGTGATGTGGCAATCTCCATCTGTTCAAAATAGCTGTTCTGGTCCCTAACCGAAGGAGATCCCTACGTCATAACCGGCAAATTATTTCCTGTCGTCAATAATTACCGGAAATTCCTACCAATGACGTGTTTCGTGTAAACATAAGATATTCAGTGAGTTGTGCAATATTTTTGTTGTTGGATTTTTTGTGTTTAAATACAGAGTTACGTCATCCAAATTTGTGCGGTTTGAAAAAAATGTTATGCCTCTGGATGACGGATTTTTGTGATTTTGTTATTTGTAAAAAAATACTATTTCATGCTGACAAACATTGAACCCGAAATAGAATGAGTCACCTTTAGAATCCAAAAATAAGAATGGTCACCAAACGCTAAGCTCTTTGCGCTATGCCATAAATACTCAAACTCCAAACTGTTAACGGTCAAGCCACTCCTTAAACTCTTTAACTCTGTTCCTGCTCACAATGGCCTCCATGGTATTGTCATTATTCAACTGAACCTTTAACCGGTGGTTTGAATATGCGATTATATCTGTAAATCCATCAATGCTGACGATGTATTTACGATTGATCCGAAAGAACCTCAAAGGATCCACCTCCTCCTCCACCCGATCCATATTATAGTCAATAATGTGCTTCCTCCCTGATTTGGTTACAGCAAATGTTATTTTATCCATACTGACAAAAAAATCAATTTCTTCAACTTTCAGAGAACGTATATGCTCTCCTGATTTTATTATGAATCTGTTCTTATAGGTAGTTCCGCCAGAAGGATTTAATTGTTTCAGAATACTATTGAGTGCAGATGTATCAATCCCGGAAAATTCCTTTTTCAGATTTTGATATTTTTCCATAGCAAACCGAAGACTGGATTCGTCTATCGGTTTCAACAGATAATCGATGCTGTTAACTTTAAAAGCCTTAATGGCATAATTGTCATAAGCCGTCGTGAAAATAATTGGCGATTGGATATCTACTCCTTTAAATATGTCAAAACTCACACCATCAGCCAGTTGTATATCCAAAAAAATAAGATCGGGTGGCTGATGGGATGAAAGCCACTCAATACTCTGTTGCACGGTATCGATCCTGTTCAACACAGTCAGATCTTCTACAATATTGTGTAAAAGTTTTATGAGCCTGTCTGCGGCAATCTTTTCATCTTCAATGATCAGTACGTTCATAGATCCATCTTCAGTATGGGTATTTTAACTGTAAATTTGTCTTCAGAAGGTAATATTTCCACCTGACGATCTGTAAAGAACCGGTAACGTTCCCTGAGGTTTTTCAGCCCAGTACCTGAAGGCCGTTCCTGGCTCTTCCTGGGTTTCAATGTATTCTCAAACACGATCGTATCTGCTTCACTACGGATAGATATAAACAGTGGATCCTGCATCGATACCACGTTATGTTTGATTGCATTCTCCAGAAGAAGTTGCAGAGCCATGGGCAATATATGTGTTTTATTACCGGTTGTAATTTGTATTTCTATGTTAAGATTTTCTCCATAGCGTATTTTTTGGAGAAAAATATAAGCACTAAGAAATTCCAGCTCCTCCCCGACAGTAACAATATCTTTTTCCTTGGCGTCAAGTACATACCGGTAAACATCAGCCAGTTGTTTTATATACTTCACCGCCAGATCCTGGTCTTCATATACCAGAGATGACAACGCATTCAGACTATTAAAAAGAAAATGCGGACTTACCTGTTTGCGAAGCGATTCATATTTATTTGCGATTTTTTCTTTTTCAAGCCTTTCATTCAACAGAATCGCATTTTTCCAGTTGTATAAAAACGTATTACTGGCAAATAAAAATACGATGACAAATGAAATTAATACAGCTTCCCGTGTCTGATCCCATATATAACCTATTGTCAGGACAGACGCATCGACGCGGATTACATATTTACTATACAGGTAAAAAATAATCACGGAAATGGACAATGAATATACAAACACTGTTACGATACCCCATAAAAAACGCTTTTTGGGTTTTTTAACCCAGGGAATCCTGGCATTTAACACCCCAACAAGATACCAATTGCCATAAGTCAGGAATAACGTAAACAGAAAAGAAATGACAAAATGATGTCCTGCCGAACGTATTGAATCCAGACTGACAAATTCCTTCGGACTTGTAAGGAGTACAATAATTACAGAAGTAATAAGAACACATGCAAGTATTATGATATGTCCTCTGAACTTTAAGACGGTGATTTCCTTTTCTTTTATCAATTCCATTCTGTTTATGTGTAAAAATACATATTATTTAATTATTCAGGGCCAGAAAAACGATTCGGATCATTTACAACCCTGTATTTCCTGTTCTACTAATGGCTGTCCCCAGGCTGGCATCAATCCTTGTGGCATATCAGATTTGAACAGGTCGAGTGCTTTTTGGAACTTTTCACATGCAGCACCACTACCTGAACCAAAAAACTCAGCCATCCCTTTTTCCATCCGGGCCAATAAAAACAGCGCTCTTGGGTTTGAGGGATCCATATGCACCGCCGTATTAAGTTCTTTCATTGCTTTAGCAGATAATTGCTGCCCTCTTTTTGCCGGATCAACTGAAATCCGGATCATATAAATGTACCCCTGTAATGCAGTTAATTCGTCGTCACTCACCTTTTGCTCTTTTATTCCATCAAGATATTTTTGAGCAGCATCCAGACAAGCATCCTGTTTTTCCTTTTCCTGCTCGACATTCGCCATCCAAACATAGCTCAGGCTTGCATAATAGGCCGGAAGCCATTGATCCTTCATACTATTGGCGATCCTGTCAAATGTATTTGCTACTTCCTGATATTTAAGAACATCATTGGCATGCCCTAATTTTTCAATGTTTTTTTTCATTAAATCCTCATAATCTCCGGCCATACTGACAAAAGAAAACAACATGGACAGAATAATTGAAATTAAAGTTTTCATGATTTTTACGTATTTATATTTACAGATTATTTAAAATATTTGCTTGTTTATCTTTAGAAAGGCTGATAAAACACCCCAGAAAAAAGAATCGTTTTGCCGGTGGTTCTACGACCACGTAATTATGGTTCCCTGACGGATCAACCACATTTGAGAAATTGTATCCGAAAACCTGCCTGGAACCAGTAACATTACTTACCGATCCGTGGATTATAATATTTGGCTTTAACAAAAAGCTCCAGTTAACACCCAGATCAACATATGGTTTGGTCATGGATTCATTAAAACCTTCCTTATCCGGGTTGTCATATGGTCGTCCGGATGAAGCAGAAAATGTTACGCCAAGTTGACTTCTTAGCTTTGTGATAAAATATTTTAATACCAGAGAAAATGTATGTTTAGATATTGTTGAAGGAGTTGCTCTGTACGGATGACTGAGATAATTTTTTTCCGAATCGATAAAAGAATAGCTCAACCAGTAATCAAGATTTTCTACCGAACTGGCATCCCTCCAGAAAAACTCTATCCCGTTAGCATATCCACTTCCATTGTTTGAATATGATGATGACTCATATTCAGGACCTTTCGATATTTTTACCAGATTGTCATAGACTTTACGGTATGCTTCGACACGAAACGTTTTATTATTAACAGAATGCTGGAAGTTGAGAATAATATGGCTGGCTTTTTCCTGATCAAGACGTGAATTAACCCTGTAATACTCCTGGTAGGGCGTCTGATGAAAGGTTCCGTAAGCAACCGAAACCTGTTCATGTTCTCCTGTTTTATAGGCCAGAGAAACCCGTGGATCAACAAAATGTTGTTTTTTATCTGTCAGATATTCATACCGGGCACCAATCCTTGTAAGCAGTCGTGTTGACAGGTGAATGTCTGCCTCAGCGAAACCTGCTA
>JBNKDZ010000543.1:0-5325 GCA_050288525.1 Cyclobacteriaceae bacterium | reverse complement strand
TCACAAGCTAAGGTCCCGTACATATCGGTGCTTACCGACCCTACTACCGGAGGTGTTACAGCTTCGTTTGCCATGCTGGGAGATTTCAATATCGCCGAACCGGGAGCTTTGATCGGTTTCGCCGGTCCGAGGGTGATCCGGGAAACTATCGGAAAGGAATTGCCCAAAGGATTTCAGAGTTCCGAATTCCTTCTCGAACACGGATTTGTAGATTTTATCGTCGACAGAAGATATCTGAAAGAAAGGATCACCTCATTGCTTAAAATGCTGCAATAGATTTCCGATTATAAAAACATTTGGCTCAACATACGTTAAAATTTGTTGATAAAGATTCAGGTCATACAAAATAGGCCTGACTTGCTGGTGTTTAGCACTGACGGGTCTTTCTCTTATGAAAAAAAAATATTTTAGATCATAAAAATCTGCACGAAAAAAAGACTTTTGCATTAAAAAACAGTTTTATAGTAATATATTTGCAAGTCAATTTATGTGAGGAATTAAAGATAAAATTCGTAGATGGTTTTAGTAATAACAACTTCAGTAATAGCATTCACTATAGTAATACTTTTGCTGGTTTTGATTCTGCTTTACGCACAGTCAAAACTGGTTCAAACAGGAGATGTGAATATCGTAATGAATGGTGATGAAGAAAACCCGCTGGTGACTTCGGCAGGCGCATCATTGTTGTCAACACTTTCCGGTCAGAAAATATTTTTGCCTTCAGCTTGTGGAGGAGGTGGTACGTGTGCCATGTGTAAATGTGTGGTTGAAGAAGGCGGTGGCGATGTGCTTCCAACGGAAGTAGGTCATCTGAACCGAACCGAACAAAAAGAAAAAGTACGGTTGGCTTGTCAGGTAAAAGTGAAAAATGATATGAAAATAAAGATCCCGGAAGAGATTTTCGGTATCAAAAAGTGGGAATGCGAAGTGGTTTCAAATTACAACGTATCTACCTTTATCAAGGAATTTGTAGTGAAACTTCCCGAAGGCGAATCGCTTGACTTTCAATCAGGAGGGTATATCCAGATTGACGTACCTGCCTGTCAAGTCGATTATAAAACCATTAACATTGATCCGCATCCGGAACTCAAACATCCAAAAGATGTGTATCGTGAGGACTGGGATAAATTCAACCTGTGGGATCTGAAAATGAAAAATGATGAGCCGATCTTCAGGGCGTACTCAATGGCCAATCACCCCGCAGAAGGAAATATTGTGATGCTGAACATCAGGGTTGCTACGCCTCCATGGGACAGAAGCGCGGGAAAATGGATGGATGTAAATCCGGGGATCTGCTCTTCCTATATCTTTAGCAGAAAACCGGGTGACAAAGTAACAGTGTCCGGACCATACGGTGAATTCTTTATTAATGACACCGACAGGGAAATGGTATATATCGGTGGTGGTGCCGGAATGGCTCCCCTGAGATCGCATATCTTTCACCTGTTCCATACCGAAAAATCCAAAAGGAAAGTTTCATACTGGTATGGAGGCCGGTCAAAAAGAGAATTGTTCTATGTTGACCACTTCAGGAAAATAGAAAAAGACTTTCCAAACTTCAATTTTTTCATCGGACTATCTGAACCAATGGAAGAAGATAACTGGAAAGTAAAACAAAGTCTTGACGATAAAAACGGCGATGGTTATGTCGGATTTATCCACCAGGTGCTCTATGATAATTACCTCAGCAAACATGAAGAGCCCGAAGAGATCGAATATTATCTGTGCGGACCTCCAATGATGAATGCAGCAGTAACAAAAATGCTGGATGATCTGGGTGTGCCCCCAGAGAATATCCGGTTCGACGACTTCGGAGGATAAAAAATCTTTTGATATGCAGGGGAGAAATTTGATTTTCTCCCTTTTTTTATTCAACATTATAGAGCCTAACACACGCTATTATGGATTTAAAGATCTTTTTTTCACCCATCAACGAGGAAGTATATAACGACATTACGGATCACACGTCCTTTTTTAAAAGCATTCAGTTTTTTGGAGAAAAGCAACCGGATTATAAAGGAGCAAATCTGGCCATTATCGGACTTTGTGACAGTCATAATGATCCTGAAGGGAATGCAAAAGCCGCTGATGAGATACGAAAAAAACTCTATCGTCTTAAAAAAGGTTTCGGACAATACAGAATAGTTGACCTGGGCAACCTACGGAAGGGTATTGACGTGTCCGAATCACATATGAGACTTAAAGAAGTATGCTCCATACTCATTGAAAATGATGTGCTACCGGTGGTGATCGGCGGATCGCATGATTATACCTATGCCCAGTACCTGTCATATGAATCACTCGACAAACTGGTCTCGTTACTGAATGTCGATGCCTTCCTGGATCTTGAAGATGATCCGGATGATAACGAGATAAACAACAGGAATCACTTGCACAAGATTCTGCTTCATGAACCGAATTTTCTGTTTAGCATAAGTCAACTGGCCTACCAATCCTATCTGATAGACAACGATACCATGGTGGTCCTTGAAAAACTATATTTTGATACCTACCGGCTCGGACATCTGAGGCAGTACCTGCCGGAGATGGAACCCATCATCAGAGATGCTGACCTGATGAGTTTTGATATAACATCTATTAAGTCATCTGATGCCCCGGGAAGCAACAATGCACAACCCTTTGGACTGACAGGTGAAGAAGCATGTCAGATCTGCTGGTATGCCGGGATCAATGAGAAACTCAGCTCGGTGGGCTTCTATGAATATAATCCGGATGCTGATGACAAGCATATGAAGACGGCTTCTGTGGTAGCGACGATGGTTTGGTATTTCATCGAAGGATTTTACCACAGGAAGGATGAATGCAATTTCAGAGGTAACGATTATCTTAGATTTGTTGTTTCGATGCCTGCCGAACCAGCAATGCTGGTATTCTATAAAAGCAAGCTGAGTGAAAAATGGTGGATGGAAGTGCCATATCCCCAGAATTACTTTCAGTATGAACGCAATCTGATCATCCCCTGCAGCTATTCGGATTATCAGGCTGCTACTGAAGGGGATGTGCCCGAACGATGGATCTCAACTCAGGCAAAGTTGATATAATTGAATAAACTAAAATCCGTGTTTTCTGAAACCGGAACCATGGAATAAACATAATAGATAACTTACAACCCTTACGAAATGAAAAAAGCGCTGCTTCTCTGGATCCTGGTATGTACGTGTGAATTGGCCCGGGCGCAGGCAGATATGTTTTATTATTTGCCGGAATATGAACGGTATAATGCGGAAATACCCACTCCTGAATCTATTTTTGGGTATGAGGTTGGTGAATGGCATCTGGAACATGATAAACTGGTTTACTATTTTTATAACCTTGCCGCGGCTTCAGACAGGGTAACAATCGAAAAATATGGCAGCACCTTTGAGAAGAGGCCCCTGATCAATGTGATCATTACTTCAAAAGAAAATCAGGCTCGACTTGAATCGATACGAAAAGAACACCTGTTATTGTCCGATCCGACACTTTCGGATAGTCTGGATATTCCTGATATGCCGGTAGTTGTAAAACTATCCTATAGCGTGCACGGGAATGAAGCAAGTGGAGGAAATGCTTCGGTACTGCTGGCCTACCATCTGGCAGCTGCAATGGGGCAAAAAGTCGACAGCCTCTTAAAACACTGTGTTATCCTCATTGACCCGTGTCTGAATCCCGATGGGTTTCAGCGTTTCGCTTCCGGAGTAAATGAATATCGGTCAAAGAATCTTGTAAGTGATGAAAATAACCATGAACATATTGAGCCGTGGCCAAAAGGAAGAGGGAATCACTACTGGTCTGACCTGAACCGTGATTACCTTCCGGCACAATATCCCGAATCTGTTGGACGACTGAAGTCCTATTATCAATGGCTCCCGAATATTCAGACCGATCATCATGAGATGAACAGTGATGATACGTTTTTCTTTCAGCCCGGAGTTGCCTCACGGACACATCCCATGATACCGGAAAATAACCGGTCGCTTACAACAAAAATCGCAAAACATCATGCCGGTATCCTGGATAAGAATAAAAGACTTTATTTCTCCAAAGAGCTTTTTGATGATTTCTACCCAGGGAAAGGCTCAACCTATCCGGATCTGACAGGTAGTATCGGTATATTGTATGAACAGGCATCTGTTAGAGGGCATATGCGGGAAACAGAAAATGGGGTTATCTCTTTCCCGTTTGCTATAAAAAATCATTTGCTGGTATCGCTGTCTACCATAGAAGCAGCAATGATATACAGACAGGATCTGTTGAATTACCAGCGTGATTTCTTTAAGGAATCATTTCAGGAAGCCAAAAAAGATAACAATAAAGCCCTGATATTTGGTACTGGTGATGACCCGACCAGAGCAATTTACCTGGGGCAATTGTTAAAACTTCATAACATTAAACTGTACCGCCCCCTGAAAGATGTGACAGTTAATGATAAACGGTTTCCCGAATCCTCGAGCTATGTTATCCCGATGGCGCAGTCTCAGTATAAGCTGATTAAGTCGATGTTTGACCGGAGAACCGAATTCAAAGACAGCATTTTCTACGATGTTTCGGCATGGGATCTCGATAAAGCCTTTAATGTACAATCCGAATGGCTGAACAACCGGAATATACCTGATGACCTGGTAGGAGAGGTTATTGAAGACCTCATATTGCCTGAAGGTGGTGTTAAATGGAAAAGCAGATATGCCTATGCGGTTGACTGGTATCAGTATAATGCCCCGGCTCTTTTAAATGTTCTGCTTAAGCAGGGGGTCATCGTTAAGGTTGCCACTAAAGGATTTACCGATAACAAAGGAAAAGTGTTCGAAAGAGGCGCATTGCTGATCCCAATTGGCATACAGTCTTTAGGGACAAATGAAATCTATGAGATCCTCGAAAGTTATTCGCGGAAATATCATGTTGAAGTACACCCTGTTGAGACCGGTCTTTCGGCCCTGGGTGTTGATCTTGGAAGCAGCAGCTTTAAGTCAATAAAAAAGCCGGAGATTTTATTAATGATCGGAAAGGGTGTGAACAGCCAGGAGGCCGGAGCAATATGGCATCTGCTGGATTATCGATATGATATGTTTGTTACCATGGTTTCAACAGAGAATATAAGTCAAATAGTGCTTCAGCGGTATTCGACCATTATAATGACTGATGGTAACTATGCAGCTCTTGATGTGACATCACAGAATAAAATAAGGGATTGGGTTTTGGAAGGAGGGACGATCATTGCATGGAAGGGAGCACTGAGATGGTTGGAAAAAGCCCAGCTGGCTGGTTTTAAACTAAAATCCATTGCGAGTGATTCGACGATTTCTGTTCCGTTTGCTGACAGATCTA
>JBNKDZ010000542.1:0-6804 GCA_050288525.1 Cyclobacteriaceae bacterium | reverse complement strand
ACTCTGTAATTAAATACAAAAAATCCAATAACAAAAATATTACACAACTCACTCACTGAATATCTTATATTTACACGAAACACATCATCGGTATGCCTAAAACCTGAAAATCAGGTAAGAAAAGTTGAAATGACAGGTATTGAAAGTTAGTTGTCAATCGCTTCTGATTTGCTCGTTTGAGGCCGAAGCAGAATGCTTCTATTCGCTCATACGATCCTTTTGTTATCTCGTGAAAGGGAGATTTCTTAGCATTTGTTGGTTAAGGTAGAAAGTTTGGCACGAGGGACGTTGCACTGAACCTCGCGCCAGTAGAAATTTTTATTATTAGAGTGATTAACCTGACAGCGTCCAAAGACCTGTCAGGGTTGAAACAGACGACAAAACACAATCTGTCATCGGTAGGTATAAAACCTGCGGTGCAGATTAGAAAAGTTTGAATGACAGAATAGTCAAGAGTATCATTCTCCAATCGAATCCTTGTTCCTTACCTCTATTCCGCTTTTTCTTCCTTTGGCTTTGGAGCCGGATTGATCTTCTCGGTTATTTTTTGCTCAAGTTGCTCCTGTAGTTCGGGATTGTCTTCGATAAGTGCTTTAACTGTATCTCTGCCTTGACCAAGTTTATTGCCATCATACGAAAACCACGATCCGGATTTCTGAATGATATCCAGTTCAACACCAAGGTCGATCAGCTCACCACTTTTGGAAATTCCTTTTCCGTACATAATGTCGAATTCGACAACCTTAAAAGGTGGCGCAACTTTGTTTTTAACCACTTTTACACGGGTACGGTTACCGAGTATGTTGTCGGCACTTTCCTTGATCTGCCCTATACGACGGATGTCTAATCTGACAGATGCGTAAAATTTAAGGGCGTTACCTCCTGTTGTGGTTTCGGGATTGCCAAACATGACCCCGATCTTTTCTCTTAACTGGTTAATGAAGATGCAGGAACATCCGGTTTTACTGATGGTTCCGGTCAGCTTACGTAAAGCCTGTGACATTAATCGCGCCTGAAGACCCATTTTGCTGTCACCCATTTCACCCTCGAGTTCTCCTCTGGGCACAAGTGCGGCAACAGAGTCAATAACAATAATGTCAATGGCTCCCGAACGGATCAGGTGCTCAGCAATCTCGAGTGCCTGTTCACCGTTGTCCGGTTGTGAAATCAACAAATTCTCGGTGTCAATACCCAGTTTTTCAGCATAGGTTTTGTCGAAGGCATGTTCAGCATCAATAATTGCAGCCAGACCGCCCTTTTTTTGTGCTTCGGCGATGCAGTGCATGGCTAATGTTGTTTTACCGGAAGATTCAGGGCCGTATACTTCAATAATCCGTCCGCGCGGAATTCCACCGATACCCAGAGCAAGGTCTAATCCGATTGAACCGGTAGAGATGGCCGGTATATCAACAACACGTTCGTCGCTGAGTTTCATTACAGAGCCTTTTCCATAGGTCTTTTCCAGTTTTTCAATCGTAAGTTGTAGTGCTTTAAGTTTTTCTTTATTATCGCTCATGTGAAGGAATATTTTAAAAAACAATTGTGGGGTGAAAATACGTTATCAATTCAGAAAAACAAAACAAGATTCCGTTAATAAAAAAGTATAGTGATAATTGAAAAGTTCTGATTATCCGGCTGAGGAAATCCGGATTTGTTTTTTTATTATTATAATTTCCTGTTTGTTTTGAAGAAAAAATCCATGATTAAAAAGATTTTTGCAGTTCTGCTCATGATACTGCTCCTTGTCGGAATATTTAATATCAACCTTATTACATATGGCGTCGAACAGGCATATGGTCAGTTAAAAATTGTTTTTAATGCAAAATCTGTTGAAGAGATCCTGGATAATCCTGATTATCCGGATTCGATAAAGTATAAACTAAATGTTATTAAGGAAGTCAGGAGTTTCGCCTTTGATTCCCTGGGATTAAAACACTCCGATAACTACACAACCTTCTATGACCAGGGAGGTAAGCCATTAATGTGGGTGGTCTCAGCCTGTGCGCCTTATAAACTGGAAGCGTATGAATGGTCTTTCCCGATCATCGGAACGTTTTCGTATAAAGGTTTTTTTAATTACAACCGGGCTGTTCGTCAGGAGAATGTGTTAAAGGAGAAAGGGCTTGATACCAATATCCGAACCGCTGGAGGCTGGTCCACATTAGGGTGGCTTACTGACCCGGTATTATCCGGGATGCTGAAATATGATGAAGCAGAATTATGCGAACTTATAATCCATGAGCTGACACATGGCACATTGTTTGTTAAAGATAGTTTGATGTTTAATGAGAATCTTGCAAGTTTTGTCGGTAAAAAGGGAACGGAAATGTTTTTAAAAGCAAAGTATGGGGCGGGTGCTGATATTCTCAATGCATACAAAATGATGAATGAAGATATAGACCGGGTACATAATCATATTATCAAAGGAGCACAATTCCTGGATGATAGGTATAATAATATGAATGAGAATCTCTCGGATGAAGAAAAGAAAAAAGTTAAGTTTGCCTCTATTCAACAAATTATGGATTCTATAGATACGCTTTCGTTGCATGATAAGAAAAGATACCGGGATTATTACCAGGGATCTGAATGGAACAATACCTTTTTTATGTCGTATCTGAGATACAGAGGTTACAATGAGTTGCTGGAAAAAGAATTGGAACATAACTATAAGGGTAACCTGTATACTATGTTGTCGGAATATAAATTGAAATATCATTCATTGTAAATGCATAAATTCAAATATGTGAATGAACCATTTTTTATTAATTAACTTGTAAAACATGAGTAAGGCACAAATTTCCTGGATATTCATATTTGGTATTGCTCTGAGTGGTTTTATCCAGAAAGACAGTACCTACCGGAAAATCAGTCAGAGTTATATCCGGACAGGAGAAAAAATTGTTTACAGAGCACACTATGGACTAATTAATGCCGGGGAAGGGATTGTAGAAACGGATAGTAAGATACACTATATGAATGGGCGCCCCTGTTTTAAGGTGGATATATTAGGGCGTACAACGGGTATGTTTGATCTGGTAATGCGTGTGCGGGACAATTGGGGAACGTTTATTGATACTTCTGCAATCGTATCACAACGGTTCTATCAAAATATCCAGGAAGGCAAATACCTGAAAAAGGAAATAATTGACTTCGATCATCCGAATAAAAAGGCCATCGCGCACAGACTGAATAAAAAAGACGGTTCATTGAAAAAAAAGATCTCCTTTCCTGTGCCTCCGAACATGCAGGATATGGTAAGTGGTTATTTTTATATGCGTACACTGGATTATGATACCATCAAGATCAATCAGCTGATCGATGTGATCGGATTTTATGATGATACTACTTATACTGTACAGGTAAAATACCTGGGACGAGACAAGGTTAAGACAAAACTAGGGGAATTTAATGCTTTTGTGTTGTCCCCGATAATGCCGAAAAATTCCTTCTTCAGGGGGAAAAATCCGATAACTGCCTGGATTTCGGATGACAAGTTCAGGATTCCGTTAAAAGTAAAAGCAGATCTTATTGTGGGTGCTGTTGAGATCGATATAAAAAGCTATAACAGGGGGAATTAATTAATTTTATATTAAATTGATATTATATAATTGTTATCTCATTAAACCAGCGTGTGTAATTTTTTAAAATATGCTTCTTAGTAACTATTTTCAACCCCGAAAACCTATGAAATTAATGATAACTGTTTACTACAATGAGTGAAAAGAAGAATAAAAAAATATTAGTAGTTGATGATGAGGCAGATATCCTTGAATTGGTCAAATATAATTTGAAGAAAGAAGGATATGATGTAAAGACTGCAGCCAACGGGATGGATGCGGTAGAGATTGCCAGAAGTTTTCTTCCGGACCTTGTCCTGCTGGATATTATGATGCCCCATCAGGATGGCGTGGAGACATGCCGGCAGTTACGGGAAATTCCTGAGTTGATTAATACCTATCTTGTGTTTCTTACGGCAAGATCGGAAGAATACTCCGAAGTTGCTGCTTTTGATATCGGGGCTGATGACTATATTACAAAGCCCATCAAACCCCGGGCCTTGATAAGCAGGATTGGTGCTATGTTCAGAAGAGGGGAGCGTCAGGGACAGGATGATAATATAATAATGACCGGAGGTCTGGTGATTGATAAAACCAGTTATACGATCAGCGTGAACGGAAAGCAGATCACTTTGCCTAAAAAGGAATTTGAATTGCTTCATTTTCTTGCCCAGAACCCAAATAAAGTATTCAACAGAGACGACCTGTTGCAAAATATCTGGGGAACGGATGTGTACGTCCTTGCCAGGACCGTAGATGTACACATACGTAAAGTTCGTGAAAAGATCGGGGATGGATATATTAAAACAGTAAAAGGCGTCGGATATAAATTTGAATTGAATTAGGATAGAACATGCTGTCAACATCAAAAAATGTAGCATTATTGCTGGCAGCAGCAGTCTCGGTAATCACAACAGCTTTTTTATCTCTGGTAGACGGCGTGCCTGTCGAAGGATTTATTTTCAGTGCATTTTTATCTTTCTCATCAACCTATATTCTCACCTATTTCACTGTTGAGGTGTTTATTTTCGGTCAGATTGAGAAGATCCACGACCGGTTAAACAAGTTGAAAAGTGAGGACTTCTCCTTTATTGAAGAAGATGACAACGTGCTTCTGAAAAAAAATCCGCTTACACGTATCAATAGCGAGATCTATCTGTATGCCAAGAAGAAACAAAAGGAGATAGACGAACTGAAAAAAGCAGAAGCATTCAGGAGGGAATTTATTGCAGATATATCCCACGAACTGAAAACGCCGATTTTTGCGGCCCAGGGATTTGTGCATACCCTGCTTGATGGCGCAATCAACGACAAAAATGTAAATAAGAAATTTTTAAAAAAGGCTGCAAAAAGTCTAGACGGGCTGGATCGGCTGGTGCAGGATCTGCTTATCATCTCTCAGATGGAGACCGGAACCATCCGGATGGAATTTGAAAATTTTGATCTGAGGGAACTGGTACAGGAAGTATTTGATCAGTTTGAAGAAAAAGTTGCCGAGAAGGAAATGGAAATGCGCTTTACCGACAATAGTGTAGAGCATGCCTGGGTATATGCTGACAGACATAAAATCTATCAGGTTATCCTGAACCTCGTCTCCAATGCTTTAAAATACAAGAAAGAAGGCAAAGGTTTTGTGGAGGTACACCTTGAGTACAAGGATAACCTGCTGTATACCTCTATTCGTGACAACGGCATAGGTATCTCCGAAAAACATATCAAACGGATCTTTGAACGTTTTTACAGGGTCGACAAAAGCCGTTCGAAAGAGAAAGGTGGTACAGGACTCGGCCTCTCAATCGTAAAGCATATACTCGAAGCTCACAAGAGCACGATGCGGGTTGAAAGCAAATTAGATACAGGATCCCTCTTTACCTTTCCTCTGCGAAAGGGGAGACCAAATCACGAAGATTAGATGTGTGTAACTTGCCTTAATGTGTAGAAATAAAATATTAGCTATTTTTCCCTAAACAATCGCTCTATATAAAGAGAAATTGTATACCCCACACCAATTGCCATTGTCAACGCGATTAAAATAAAAGATGTCATTAGAAACAACATAAGCTAAATTTTTTCCTAAATATGTGGGTTTTATATTAAAATCGTATTCCAGTTTTTGCGATTTAATAATTCGTGTAAGATTTTTGTGAAAATGAAAATTTTATAACTTGTTGATATTTAGTATTGTATAACCACTCCATTTAAGTGATTATTTATGAAAAACCCCAGCTTAGATATTGAAAAATGCATTATTTATGAAAATGAGGATTATTTGATTATAAATAAACCTGCCGGTATCTCATCTCTTGAAGACCGGCTTAAGGATCATAACATCCTGTCAATGGCAGAGATAAAATATGAGGACATTAAGCTTGGTCACCGGCTGGATAAGGATACATCCGGTGTAATGATACTGGCAAAAAAAAGCGAATCATACCGAAATCTGGCAATTCAGTTTGAAAAACGTGCGATCAAAAAGGTATATTATGCAGTAGTATCCGGACGAACAAACTTTATTAACACTGAAATTGATATGCCTATATATATAGGAACAAGCAATAAAGTGAAAATTGACAAGAGAAAAGGCAAACCTTCCTCGACGATTTTAAACACCCTTGAAGTATTTAAAGAACATTCCCTGGTTGAGTGCCAACCATTAACCGGCAGAAAGCATCAGATCAGGGCGCATCTGGCTCATGCCGGTTGTCCGATTATTGCCGACAAGGTATATGGAGGTAAAATGATCTTTCTTTCTCAAATTAAGAAAAACTACAGAGCAGGGCAAAGGGAAGAAAACCCTATGATAGGCCGCATGGCGTTGCATGCATATAGTATTGAATTTGAGCTTAAAGATGGCTCCCCTCTATATCAAATTGCCGATTACCCCAAAGATTTTGAGGTGCTGCTCAAGATGTTGAGGAAGTTTGCCTGAAAAGGAGGTGTTACTGAAAAGGAATAAGTAAAAAAAGTCCGTTAACTTGTTTGGGTTTAAGAAATTAAGCACCTATCTTTGTGACCCGTTTTTAAAGCGTGTTTTAATAAGAAAAATTAAATTAAATTTTTGTGGAATCAATTAGTTACAAAACGATCTCGGCAAACAAAGCTACCGTAACAAAGGGGTGGGTAGTTGTGGATGCTGAATCGCAGGTATTAGGACGTCTTGCCAGCCAGGTTGCTCGGATAATAAAAGGTAAGCACAAGGCCAGCTACACTCCCCATGTAGACTGTGGTGACAGGGTGATTGTCA
>JBNKDZ010000541.1:0-6606 GCA_050288525.1 Cyclobacteriaceae bacterium | reverse complement strand
AAGTACCCTGTTCGAGGGAAAAATGCGTTCTGGTCATGTCTTCATCAACTTTAAAATGAAGGACAACAAATTTATTATCGAATAAACTATATTCATTTCTATTAAATGCAGCTTCCCATTCACCATGACTTTTGCTTTCCATCACAAAATTATATTCAGGGTCTTGTAAAGATTTCTGATGTTTGCTCCAATTCCAGTTTTTAAAATTTAACGAATGGAAATCATCGTAAAAGCTTTTTTTGGCATTGAAATTTTGAGAAATAACATAGTTTGGTAGCAGGAAAAGTGCTGCAAGTATCAGGGAATGTTTTATATCCAAAATACATATTTGGGTTTTCATGTATTAGTTGTCGATAAAATTATACAGGATCTTTGCATCTACCCAATAAATCTTTCTATCCCCGGATTTGGCACTGGTAAAAAAGAAATATTT
Organism: Cyclobacteriaceae bacterium; assembly: GCA_050288525.1. GTDB lineage: Bacteria > Bacteroidota > Bacteroidia > Cytophagales > Cyclobacteriaceae > JBNKDZ01. Next base: position 6,173 of record JBNKDZ010000541.1, on the reverse strand, counting down.
GCCGTCAGGTGTTACATTTGGGATATATTCGTCAGACTCTGAATTTATTTCAGGGCCCAGATTCACTGGTTTTGTCCAGAAACCTTCGTCCGTTGGGAACGAAATATAAATGTCAAATCCTCCAAAACCTCCGGGTTTGTTTGAACAGGTAATAAGATAACTGTCATCACGGGCGATAAACGGATCCACTTCGAAGTATTCTGTACTTATTGGAGGACCTAATAGTTCGACTTTCTTATATTGACCATCAGCTAGTTCAGATTTGTAGATATCTCCTTTTCCCATTCCTCCTTTTCGTTCGCTAAAGAAATACAGGGTGTTTTTTGAGTTTAAGGTTGGATAGCTGTCATGTTCACCTGAATTAACGGGATAGGGTAAAAGTTTTGCCTCCGACCAGCCATTATTTGTCTTTTCCGAAATCCAAATGCGGTAATTTTTTTGTGGTTCACCTCCTTCTTCTATTGGTCGTCCTGAGGCAATAAATACTTTTTTATCATCGGGAGACAACATAAAATCCCAATCATATTCTCCTGCTGAAAAGGGAGCAAGCTTTGGCTTTGTCCATAGACCATCAGCCTGTTCCATTATTAAAATACCACTGAGCGGTGCACGAAGGCGGGTAAAAAGGAGGAGATTGCCGTCATTCGAAAATGAAGAACAGCCTTCATTTGCCTGGGTGGAAATAATCCCAGGAGCAAATATTTCAGGGGTTGTTCTCGGTGTTTTTTGTCCTAAGTACATTCCTGAAATCTCGTTTGTTTTGACTTGTTGAGCGTAGGTGCATATAACAATTGAAAAAAACAGCCCTATTGCAGTTATAGCTTTCATTTTTGGTTTTATTTAGTGTGGGTGTTAGTAGCTAATATAAAATAATATTTATGAAAATACCTTATAATCAGCTAAATACAACTTATCCGTTAACGAATAAGTGACTCGTATAGTATAAAAATAATTGAACAGATAGAAGAATAAATAAATTCCTCTACTAATAATATCTCGGCTTTTTCGCCAGCCCGGCATAGGTAAATGCTGCCCCTGCCAGGGAGGTGTCTTTTAGAATGGCGGTCAATGCCATCTGATCACCATCCATCAGGGTGGGAATATGTACGATTACTACAAAAAGGATCAGCATTATACCAAGCAACGTTGAGGCAACAGTATCCTGTTTTTTAATTAAAATACTTATTGAGGCCAACACCATAGCACCTCCGGTGAAATAGATCCAGTAAATGCCTCCGGGAAAAGGCACCATCCCTGTCATCTCTTGACCTGCTGTAAAGTGCATCAGACCGAATATGGCAAATGGTATCGAGAATAAAAACCGGGCGATTTTTTTTGTAAGTAAGTCCATGTTGAATATTGTTGGTTATCTGGTTAAACAAAAATAAAATACAGGTTGTTCGGGTCATACTTTCAAATTTTGGTTAACGATAAAACAGGGCTGAAATATAATCCACTACCAGATCATCGTTGGTCTCCCTGCCCGAATTGCCACGGGCAAGAATTTCTACTTTGTAATCCGGTTCAACCATTCTGGAATAAAACATAAGGGTCATGATCGGACCGTAGCCACAGACGGAGATGTTATTTTCAATGATGGTGTCGTACAATCCGTGTATGCTGTTGTTACGAATCCGGTTGAGGACAAGGTTGTCGTTGTAAAAGCCTACTTCCGGGCGCACATAATGCGAGAAATCGGAAGAGGCAATCATGACAATGTTTCGTTTTACGACCTGGTTGGCCTTGAACAAGGCTTCCGCAAGTAATTTGGCATTTTTGTAGCTTTGTTTTTTAATGCATACCGGCAGGATCTTAAATTCTTTTTGAATAAAATATTGTAAGTACGGAACGATTACCTCTGCTGAATGTTCATTCATCTGGGCATGGGTGGACTTGGGGATGTTGATGAAACTTTTCAATTCCGTATCCAGTTCGATGGTTCCGAGAGGGGTGCTCCATGCTTCGTTATCATCGATCTCCACTTCTTCGCCAAGTCCGTGATGATTGGGATTTACAATTATGATGGTGTCAATGTCTTTTTGAAAGTGTTTTAAGTAATAAATCAGATGGATGGTCTCGGGAGCGGAATAAATATAGCCGGCATGCGGCAGAATACCTCCGATGATCTTTTTGGGTTCAAGTTTTTTATTGATCCTTACTTCTTCTTTCAGATAGGTTTCAACCATCAGCTTTTTCAATTCAGAAGCCTGAGACGGATAGAATTTCCCTGCAACGATCGAGTCTCTTACCAACATACCTAGCAAACGATTATTTTATTCCCACAATGCACACAATCCCCATGATCATCCAGCCCGTTTTTCTGGATAAAATACCCGTTACGGGATAATACCATTCTTCCGCAAGCGCTGCAGATGGTATTTTGCGACTCACTACCTGTCACATTTCCCAGGTAGACATATTTCAACTGTTTTTTTGCTTCTTCGAAAAACCGGAACATAAGACTCAGGGAAGTCTTGGCAATCTCAGATCTGTAGGCAGGAAAATAGCGGCTTATATGCAATACGACATCTTCCCGCAATTCATCCCGGATCCAGTGCAGCATCTCTTTGAAGTGCTTCATGTCGTCATTCAGGGAAGGGATCAGCAGAAAGGTGATCTCAAGATGACTCTTTGAAGAACTGATCTCTTTTAAGGTATTTTTTACCGGTCTGAGATGTCCTTTTGTGACGGATTTGTAAAATGTATCTGTAAATGCTTTTAGGTCAATGTTAAAGGCGTGAATAAACGGCAGGAGCTCTTTTAACGGATCGGTATTTATGTAGCCATTTGAAATGACCACATTTTTCAACCCGGTATCCATATTCAGGCGGGCTGTTTCGAGCATAAATTCATAGAAGATGGTCGGTTCGTTGTATGTGAAGGCAATACCGAGATTTTCCGGATCTTTTTTAGCAAGCTGTACGATGTCATGTGGTTCATAGAAAGCACCTCCCATAAACGAATCAGGTGATGTCTGGGATATTTCACAATTCTGGCAATAATAGCATGATAAGTTGCATCCGATACTTCCTATGGAAAGGATTTTTCTGCCGGGATAGAAATGATACAGGGGCTTTTTTTCGATCGGATCGGATTGTATGGAGGAGATAAGACCGAAGTTCTCCGTGATCAGCCTTCCCTTGTCAAGCTTCCGTACACCACACACACCTCTTTCACCTTCCCTGAGCATACAATTCTGAGGGCATAGATTACAATGGGCTTTCTCTTCTGAAAGCATCTCATAATAGAGCGCGGTCCTCATTGGAAATTTGTCAGCTTAAATCCGTGATACAATAAATATACTAAAAAAAAACGGGCTTTGAAAATTTCAGGATTTTTGAGCAAAAAAGGCTTTTTTTGATCGAATTGCCTTAATAAACAGATGGAAATGAAATGGAAGTCGTTTTTTTTGTGCTTAGACGTGGAAAATTGAGCTAAACTAAAATAATGGAGAGGATCATGAGTTGGATACTAGTTAATGTCAGAATCATATAAAATGTAGCAAAACAGACGTTCTGAAAAAAATATTTTTTGCTAACAGCCTGTAATTCAGTCAAAAACAGTAGAATTGAAAAATCTATGTGTTAAAAATACGCAAAGAATTTGGAAGTCGGGAGGTTTTTAGTATCTTTGCGTATGATTTACGCAATGAAAGATAAATTATGACAAACAAAGCAGCTTATAGTTATGAATATCCAAGGCCGGCAGTCACCACAGACTGTGTCATATTTGGTTTTGACGAAGGTGAGCTGAAAGTATTGCTGATCGAGAGAGGGATCGAGCCTTTTAAAGGCCGGTGGGCTTTTCCGGGAGGTTTCCTGAATATGGAAGAAAACTGTGACACTGGTGCCCGACGTGAATTGTATGAAGAAACAGGGATGAAGGATGTCTTCATCGAACAACTCTATACATTCAGTGATGTTGACCGTGATCCGAGGGGCAGGGTATTGACCGTCGCATATTTTGCGCTGGTAAAACTTTCTGAATATAAAATTGCAGCCGGAGATGACGCTAGCAATGTAAACTGGTTTCCGGTCTCCGCTGTTCCGCCCCTGGCATTCGACCATGACACAATGCTACAAATGGCTCTTAACCGCCTGCGCGGAAAGATCCGCTATCAGCCGATAGGCTTTGAACTGCTTCCGGAAAAATTTACCATACCCCAACTCCAGAACCTCTATGAGACGGTGCTGGAACAACCACTGGACCGCAGGAATTTCAGGAAGAAGATCCTGGCAACCGGTTTGCTTATCGATCATAACGAGTCGGTGAAAGGGGTGCCTCATAAAGGAGCCAGATACTATAGCTTTGATAAAAATAAATATAAGGAGCTGTCAGAGCATGGTTTTAATTTTGAAATTTAATCAATCACTCTTAAAAATATTTTTATGATTATTCGTGATATTACCGATAATGACCTGTACAAGTTCACCATAATGAACGCCATTCAGAAGAAATTTCCCGCAGCGGTGGTCCGGTATGGATTTATTAACAGGGGAAAAACGGAATTCCCAAAAGGTTTTGCTGTAGCGCTCCGGAAGGAGGTCGATGCAATGCGTGAAATATCACTTGGCAACGATGCTGAAGATTATCTCCGTCGAAAATGTCCGTATTTTGATCCGGTGTTTGTCGATCTGTTAAAGGGTTTCCGATTCAATCCTGAAGAAGTCAGCATTCAACAAACCGGGGGAGACCTGGAAGTCGTTATCGAGGGCTTGTGGTACAGGACTGTTTTGTGGGAAGTACCGCTCATGGCCCTGATTTCCGAGCTGTACTTTAAGCAGACAGAACAAGAACCTGATCAGTACGAACAACGGGCCATCAACAAAGCCAAAGCATTTGCTGAAATAGGGGCAGAAATTTCTGAATTCGGCACCCGGCGAAGGTTTTCATTCGAAGTGCAGCAACGTATCGTCGAAATACTGAAAGAATATACAGGCAAATATCTGAATGGTACGAGTAATGTATACCTTGCCATGAAGTATAACCTGACACCCATCGGCACGCACCCGCACGAATGGTTTATGTATCATGCCGCTCAATATGGTTACAGGGCTGCCAATAGCATTGCCCTCGAAAACTGGGTGGATGTATATCAGGGGGATCTGGGAATCGCATTAACCGATACATTTACAACAGATAATTTCTTCAGGAATTTCAGCTCCAAATACACCAAACTGTTCGACGGAGTACGATGGGATAGTGGAGATCCCATAGTTTTTACGGATAAAACCCTGGAACATTATCAGAAAAACCGTATTGATCCGAAGAGCAAGACCATTGTTTACAGTGACTCCCTGAATCTGGAAAAGGTGCAAGAAATTAAAAAATACGTAAATGGCAGAATCCACGATGTATACGGCATTGGTACCTATCTTAGCAACGATGTTGGTGTAAAACCACTGAATATGGTTATAAAACTTATCGATGCAAAACCTGAAGGGCATGATACATTTGTGCCTGCGGTAAAACTGTCAGATGTGGACGGAAAACATACTGGTGACCCCGGTGAAATTGAAACATGTCTGAAAATGATAAAGTAAAGGAATCCAAATTTACAGGTTAAAAAAAACTTAAACAGTACTGAAATGAATCATCAGAATGCCTTATTGATCATCGATGCCCAATACGATTTTTGTAGTCCGGAAGGGGCCTTGTTTGTGATTGGAGCCGATACAGATATGGAACGGTTGGCAGCATGGATCAGCAGCAACAAAGAAAAGATCGATCATATCGTCCTTACGCAGGATAGTCACCCGGTAAACGATATTTCCCATCCATCATTCTGGGAGGATACAAACGGTAACTTCCCTCAACCTTTTACCCCCATCACCTATGAAGATATAAAAGTGGGTAAATGGAAGCCGAGATTTTACCGGGATGAGGCTGTCAGATATGTCGAAACACTTGAAAAACAAGGAGAGTTCGGACATTTTATCTGGCCATACCATTGTATTACTGGCTCAGCGGGATTTGCTATTGATGCTAAACTAATGCAGGCCGTGATCGATTGGAGCTTAAAAGGCAGGGATTTTCAGGTTGTTGTAAAGGGAACGAATCCATTAACAGAACATTTTGGTATATTTAGGGCGAATATTCCCATGGATGGTTTTCCTGAGACGCAATTGAATAAATCGTTGCTAAATACGCTGAATACCTATGAACACGTCTTT
>JBNKDZ010000540.1:0-5998 GCA_050288525.1 Cyclobacteriaceae bacterium | reverse complement strand
TAGATGAATACCGAATCCAGGATGAGAAGTCACCTCTTGAATTTGTAAGGGACGAAATTCAAAAGATCATTCTTAACAAACGCAAAGTCAATCTGGCAAAAAAACTGGAAGAGGAGATTTATCAAAAAGCAGTCGAAAATGAAGAGTTTGAAATCTATGAAAGGTATTAAAGCAGCATTCTTTTTATGTCTGATTATTGTTTTTTTTAACAATGATAGTTTTGCTCAAAAAACAGATCAGGGAACTATTGTGGATAAAATAGTTGCTAAAGTGGACAATTACATCGTCCTGAAATCTGAGTTGGAGCGTGCTTATTATGAACTATTATCCAGGGGTGAATCAAACATCACCCGGTGTAATGTACTCGAACGGCTGGTGATCAATAAACTCATGGTCGCAAAAGCTGAGATTGACTCCGTTTATGTGGAAGAAGAGATTGTTGACCGACAACTTGATATGAAAATTAATGGTATCGTGTCACAGGTGGGTGGTGATGCAAAAAAAATTGAAGAATATTATGGTAAAACCATTGAGGAATTCAGGGAAGAATTAAGGGATCAGGTAAAAGAACAGCTTATTGTAGAAAAGATGCAGAGCATTATCACCGAAGAGATTACAGTTACGCCCTCAGAAGTAAAAAAATTCTTTAAAGGAATTCCGCAAGACAGCCTTCCATATATATCAACTGAAGTGACTATTGGTCAGATTGTAAAGAAACCGGAAGTCAGCAAAGAGGAAAAGAGCGAAATAATAGCACACCTGAACAAAATACGATCAATGGCCCTGGAAGGAGAAGATTTCCAGCAGCTGGCCATGAAATATTCGGAAGGTCCTACAGGACCCAGAGGTGGCAATCTTGGTGAGGTGGAAAGGGGACAAATGGTGTCCGAATTTGAAGCTGCTGCCCTGAAACTCAAAGCTGGAGAGATTTCGACCCCTGTTCAGACAGAATTCGGATTTCATATAATCCAGATGGTTGAACGAAGAGGAAATATCTATAATGCACGTCATATCCTGGTAAAGCCTAAGTTTAAAGAGTCAGACTTTGAAAAAGCTGGTCATTTCCTGGATAGTATCCGAACGCTGGTCATCACAGATTCCATCAAATTTGATAAAGCAGCTAAAGAATTCTCGGATGACGATTTTACTGCATCCAATGGTGGTTTTCTCCGCGACATGTCCGGAGCCAACAGAGTGTCGGTTTCCGATCTTGATCCGGGACTGTTCTTTACTATGGATACAATGAAAATCGGATCTATTACACCTCCGATGAAGTTTAAACTGGATGATGGCAATGAAGCGATGCGCATTATTTACTACAAATCAAAACTGCCCCCTCATCAGGCCAACCTTAACGATGATTATCAAAAGATCCAGGCAGCAACCTTAAACTCTAAAAAGTCACAGCAGATGGGCGACTGGTTTAACGAAGCCAAAGAGGAGGTTTTTATTCAAATTGATCCGGAATATAATCAATGTCAATTGTTTCAGTAACGAATTCTATATTAATCGATTTGCTATGAAAGAATTTAAAAATGAAGTAGAAGCCGCTGAAGCATTCCATAATTCCTTTCAAACACTCAGAAATGAAGTATCAAAAGTCATCGTCGGACAAGATGAAGTTGTTCGGCTGGTACTGACTTCCATATTTTGTCAGGGTCACAGCCTGTTGATTGGGGTTCCCGGATTGGCCAAGACGTTGTTGATAAAAATAATTGCTGAGGCACTTGACCTGTCGTTTAGCAGGATACAATTTACCCCCGATCTGATGCCTTCAGATATTCTTGGGGCTGAAACACTTGATAATCAACGAAATTTCAAATTTATTAAGGGCCCTGTGTTTGCCAACATCATTCTTGCGGATGAGATTAACCGGACGCCTCCGAAAACTCAATCTGCCCTGCTTGAATCCATGCAAGAGTATTCGGTAACTATAGCGGGCGAATTTCATAAGCTTGACATGCCGTTTTTTGTTTTGGCAACACAAAATCCAATTGAACAGGAAGGTACCTATCCGTTGCCCGAAGCACAACTTGACCGGTTTATGTTTAATATCCTGCTGGACTACCCTACGTATGAGCAGGAAGTTGAAATTGTTAAAAGCACTACTTCTTCTTCTTCAGGAAAAGTCGGGAAAGTACTGGACAAATCCGATATACTGACATTTCAGGAAATTGTGAAAAAGGTTCCGATTGCTGACAATGTAGTCGAATATGCTGTTTCGCTTGCTCAAAAAACACGTCCGGGCTCATCAAACGCTCCTGAAATATCCACTAACTACCTGGAATGGGGTGCCGGCCCTCGAGGCTCACAATTTCTTGTTACAGCAGCTAAATGTAATGCGTTGCTCAATGGTAAATTTTCTCCGGATATTGAAGATGTACAGGCAATTGCCAAACCAACACTTCGACACAGGATGTTCCGGAACTTTAAAGCTGAGGCAGAAAGTATCTCTGTCGATTATATCATTGATCAGCTATTGTAGGCTAAAAGAAGAAATCAACACTTCGTACACCTCATAATTGAATTCTTAACTTAAGAATGTTCGTGAATAAAACGCTGTGCCCTGTGCTCTGTGTTCCTAACATACTATTCACTGCGTATCAACAGATAATCTCCATTGATATACGTAGAATATTGCAGAAGCGGGAATGTGGCAGGACCACCGAGGGGATTTCCATTAAAATCAAAATTGGACCCGCAACAGGTATGTATGATAAACAATCCTGAATCATCAACTTCGAGAGGCACACAATCAGAAGCAGGATCATAGGTACATGCTCTTTCAAACGCTTTGAATGTGCCGCCGTTATTATAAATAATCAATCCTTTGTAACCAGCATTGAAGTAGATATAACCTCCGTCTTTTTCCAGATCCTGATATAACAGGTTTTTCAGATTAATATCCTCATCCACAAGCACATAGGGTATCTTGCTTGGATTTTGTTCATCGCCGCATCCTGTAATGAGGGCCAATACAAAAGATAAAAACAGGAAATTTCTAATGTGTTTCATTTATGATCAAACGGAACAGATTCGATTCTATTGCGATCAATTAACAGATTTAAACTGCTTCAGGAATCGGGTATCATTCTCTGTAAACAGTCGGATATCGTTGATCTGATATTTCAACATCGTGATACGTTCGATTCCCATACCAAATGCAAAGCCTGTATACGCTTCAGGATCAATATTGGCATTTTTAAGAACATTAGGATTTACCATTCCACAACCACCGATTTCTACCCATCCGGTATTTTTACAGATCTTGCACCCTTTTTGACCACACATAAAGCACGAAATATCAAGTTCGGCGCTGGGTTCGGTAAAGGGGAAAAAGGATGGTCTCAGACGTATTTTTGTGTTCTTTCCGAAAAATTCTCTTGAAAAATAAAGCAGCGTTTGCTTAAGATCAGCAAAACTCACATTTTTATCGATGTACAAGCCTTCAATCTGATGGAATATACAATGTGCACGAACAGAAATGGCTTCATTACGAAACACCCTGCCCGGTGACAATGTACGGATCGGAGGCTTTTGGTATTCCATTACGCGTACTTGTACGGAGGATGTATGCGTTCTTAATACAACATCGGGGTCTCTCTCAATGAAAAAGGTGTCCTGCATTTCTCTGGCAGGATGATTCTCAGGAAAGTTTAATGCGGTGAAGTTATGCCAGTCATCTTCAATCTCAGGGCCGTATGACAGGTTAAAACCTATGCGTTCGAAAATCTCTATGATCCTCCTTCGGGTTATTGTTAACGGATGAAGACTTCCCAGAGTATCCTGTGGAGGAGGAAGAGTAAGGTCAATGTCATCAGAAGAATCCCCGACAGAAGCATTTTCCAGTTCGCTGATAAGTGACTTGAATTTGTTCTGGGCTTCGTTTTTAAGTTCATTGAGTAACCGTCCGACCTCTTTACGATCTTCAGGTGCGACATTTTTCATTTCATTGAACAAGTCTCCGACAACACTTTTTCGACTGATGAATTTCATCCGGAATTTTTCCAGATCATCAGCATTCGAAGCATTATACCCCTGTATCTCTGTTTTTATAGCCTCTACCTTTTCCTTCATAATAAAAAACGTTAACTGGAAATTCTCCGCAAGTTATGAAAAACCCTTAAATGATCATACCCGCACCAACAGTTTCATTGGTGTTTTCATCAATAAGGATCACGCTTCCGGTTCCTCTGTTTTTCTTATAACTGTCAAAGAAAAAAGGAGAAGTTGTCCGAATATGAATCCTTCCAATCTCATTCAGGCCGATTGAAAGATCATCTTCTATCTTATGAAGTGTATTTATATCAACTTTATACCTAACATCCTTGATGATGCATCGAGCCTCTTTTGTGGTATGCCGAATGGTATATTTTCCATTAGGAATAAGTTTTCGCTCATTCAGCCAGCAAATCATAAGTTCGATATCCTGACCTACCTGAGGCTGATTATTAGGTTTAACGATCATATCACCACGACTGATATCGATTTCATCGTTAAGCGTTATTACAACATTTTGAGGAGAGAAGGCCTCATCAATTGGACCATCCATCGTTTCGATGTTTTTAATGGTCGTTGTAAAGCCGGAAGGCAAGGCCAATACCTCATCGCCGGGTTTAAAAACACCTCCTTCAATTCTTCCTGCATATCCTCTGAAATCATGATATTCTGCAGATTGAGGGCGAATTACTCGTTGTACAGGAAACCGGCAGTCAACAAAATTATAATCGCTGGAGATATGTACATTTTCCAGGGTGTATAACAAGGTTGAACCATCAAACCACGGCATATTCGTTGATTTATCAACAACGTTATCTCCCTTAAGAGCACTTATCGGGATATACCTGATATCCTGAATTTCCAGTTTGGAACTGAAATTGTCAAAATCCTCTTTTATTTTGTTGTAAACATTTTCATTATAATCGACCAGGTCCATTTTATTTATACAGACTACCAGGTGTTTTATTTGAAGAAGAGAAGCGATGAAAGCATGTCGGCATGTTTGTTCAACTACTCCGTGACGTGCATCTACAAGGATAATAGCCAGGTTGGCTGTAGATGCCCCGGTAACCATATTTCGGGTGTATTGGATATGTCCGGGTGTATCTGCAATGATAAATTTTCGTTTTGGAGTGGCGAAATATCTGTATGCCACATCTATGGTAATACCCTGTTCCCGTTCGGCCCTCAGACCGTCAGTAAGCAAAGCAAGGTTTACGGTATGGTCCCCCAGTTGTTTGCTGGCTCTTTCTACGGCATCAAGCTGATCTTCAAAAATAGATTTTGAATCATACAACAATCTTCCGATCAGCGTACTTTTACCATCGTCGACAGAGCCTGCTGTTGTAAACCTGAGCAGGTCCATACTTAAATATTGTTCTGTTGAGATTTCTTCAACCATCAGAGATTACTTTTCAGTTTTTGAATTAATAAGATGTTTTAATTAACGGGCATTTTAGAAGTAGCCTTCTTTTTTCCTGTCCTCCATAGCTGCTTCCGATCGTTTATCATCAGCTCTTCCTCCTCTTTCGGTAACCCTTGCAGCAGATACTTCTTTAATAATATCTTCCATAGTTGATGCTGAAGATTCGACAGCTCCGGTACAGGTCATGTCTCCAATTGTCCGGAAACGGATCTGCTTGTGTTCCACTTTTTCACCATCCATCAGGGTAATGAAAGGTGAATTAGCAAGATACACCCCGTCTCTCCATACTACATCACGCATATGTGTAAAGTAGATATCCGGAATTGGAATTTTCTCAGTAGCGATATATTGCCACACATCCATTTCAGTCCAGTTACTCAACGGGAATACCCGGAAATGTTCGCCAATGTGTTTTTTACCGTTAAACAGGTTCCAGAGTTCTGGTCGTTGATTTTTAGGGTCCCACTGACCGAATTCATCACGATGAGAGAAAAACCGTTCTTTGGCCCTGGCTTTTTCCTCATCCCTTCTTCCTCCACCAAAAGCTGCATCGAATTTATATTTTTCGATGCT
>JBNKDZ010000539.1:0-6964 GCA_050288525.1 Cyclobacteriaceae bacterium | reverse complement strand
CCTGAATTTATCCCCAAGACCAAATTCCAGCACTGCCCCACTCAACACGTATTGAATATCACACAAGGCATCTGCAATCTCTACCAGGTCATTATCTTCAATAGCCTTTTCCAGCTCTTCAAGTTCTTCTCTGATCAACGCCACCCTTAAAGCACACCTTTTCTTATCCGGGATAACCGGATCATTTTCTATCGGATGGTTAAAAGTTTTGTGAAATTCCGCTACCTGATTTAATGCATCTAATTGTTTCATGAAAAATATTATTACGATTATCTTCAAAATGACAGCACAATATTACGTAAAAAATTACATTGCCATGTACAAAAAAAGGCATGAATGCATATTAATTTTTTTTCTTTTATATATAAATTACACATATTGCCGTTTGATATTTAAAAATATAATTTTTTTTAGTGTAAATTAGGGAATGATAAACAAGTATGAATAAAATGAATCTATTTAAAAGACCCGTTCGCAATCTTTTATTTTTAATCAGTGCTTTATTAATAATGCAATCCGGATTTGCTCAAAAACAAAAACCGGAAGATGAGATTGAGCGATTTATAAAAGATTTTGCAAAAGCATATGAAAACATTACGAAAACGCGTGACAAGGAAAGTGTGCTGAAATATGTTTCCAAAGACCTGTTCTCTACTATTATCAAGTCAAATGTTGTTGATAATTTCGGATTGATCCAAAGTGGATATGAAGAATTCGAAAACTATCTGGATCGCATACTCCGGACTGATGGCATGGATGTCAATTACATTATAAAAGATGTTTATACTACCAAGCTCAGAGGAAGGACCGGCGTTGTGCTTTGTGAGATCGCCGTACAAATTTCCAGTAACGGTGAAATTTGGAATAAAGGCACAGAACTTACAACCTTTACCTTGAAAAAGTTCAATACCGGTGGTTGGAAGATACTGCATTTTAACGTTGTCAGCATCGAAGAAGAACAAAACAAAGGCATCTGCCTGACCGAAATATTCAAGGCTTCTTCCGGTAATTACATCGTTAAAACAATTATCCCAAAAGGACAGAATTACGAAACTAACCTCAATAATTTTGAATTTAACCGTAGTCGTGGAGTTGCCTATATTAATGTAGACAACAAATCCAATTATACCTGGACCAGGGATCAGGCTGTAAAAAAACTTGCTCAGGGTGATAAGCCTGAAGAAGAATATGAAGCCGCTGTTGATGACTATGAAGCCCTTTTAAATATCATCAAATACGATCTGTACAAGGAAAACTGTATAGAATTCAAGAACAAAGAATAGATTTAAAAAAGCATATAAAAAAACAGGGATTTCGTTTCGGAATCCCTGTTTTTTTATATTAGGGTAAGTTTCTGATTAATTTCCATGGCCATTGCTTCCTGTTTCAATTCCTTTTTAATCGTTTTCACAAACTCAATAATCTCATCCATGAATTTCTTAAGGTCTTTTGAAGTAGCATAGGCATGCACTTTAAACATTTTTTCTCCAACCAATCCAACTTCCTCACTGCTCCATATCCCTTTTGCCTCTTCGCTCGTTGCTCCGCCAAAACGTTCCCCTAAAAAATTCAGGGTCATGTCGATGTAGGGCGTTGTGTCTGCCGAAATGTTTACATTTATGGTTGTAGGAATAAAGATACCGATATTATTGCTTCTTTGAAGCCTGTCCACAAACGTATCCACCGCATTCTCAAACGTCCCTGAAATCATTCCTTTTGACCAGGACCACATTTGGTTGTTGGTGGTGTCTTTTGAAAAAACCACCTGAAAATCAGGCGGTGGCTCGATATCGATATTATTGCGGGATTCCGTGTCGATCAGAATGGTAAAGATCTTGGTGTCATTACTTTTTACTTCCGATTTTACGATTTGATGCATGTTAAATATATCCAGCCACTGATCCGGATCACTTGACCCGACCAGAATGATCTGATTTACATTTGAGAGCACCGACGTGATATTTTCACTAATATCCTTATTCATATAAATAACGATATTATCAAAATCATTTAACAGGTTATCAACTACCAGGGCAAGGTTTGAACTACGTACAGATTGCTGGAAATTGTTGTTTAAAAGAATGTCGACACCGCATTCATGCTTGTAAATAGGAGCATCAAAATCTACGATCCCAAGATCTGTCGAAATTTTTTCGGTATCCGGATACTCAGCATATACGGTGCTTTTATCGGTGCCAAACCGCAGTTTGGCTGCCATTCTCCTACCCAGTTCTACTGCACCGATCGTATTGAACGCATCCAGCACCAATACCACTTTTTTCTCGGCATCTCCTCTGGCCAGCCGTTTGTTTGATTCAATCAGATAATATCCAAGCAACTTTGCCAGCTGAATGGTAACTTTCGGAAATTGATTCAGTACGTTTAAAAAGTCGTCTCGTTCGAACACTGTCACTTCTACATCCGTAAGTGCCGACACGGTTGCGGATCTGGGTTTATTTTCAAGGATACCGACTTCTCCAAATGTATTACCAGGAAAAGAATACGCATATATTTTATCGGCAGCGTTTTTTATAACTTTCTTTACAGCAACGATCCCATTGTTAATAAGAAACAGCTTATCACTTGGCTCCCCCTCCCATACAATTATTTCATCTGCCTTATAGTTGAGGACATAGGCTTTGGCTGATACAGAAACCAGTATTTCTTCATCAATACCTTTAAATATATCAGATTGGGCTAATCCCCGTACTATTTTCGACTGTGCAATTTCCTGCTTCATACTTCCTGTTTTTTTAACTCTACCAGACACATCAAATCAAGATGCTGTTCAATCAGCTTCCATATTGTGCCCGGCAATTTCCTTATAATCTCCCCTCCGACTACCAACACCTCCGTATTTTCTTCAAATGTAATGATTAAATCCGGTGTATTATTGCAAAACTCCTGATCGAACCAAATATATTCTCCTGGTGCATAGGTACATAATCCTGTTTTTTCAAAATTAACAAATGCTCTGCCTTTTACGACAATAAACAAGTCGTTTATTTCTCCTGCCTCAATAATCTTTTTTGCATCATACGTCCTGAATGTGGCCTTCCTGCCTATCTTCAGTATCTCTGTTAAAGGCACATTTCCGGCAAACAACGTTCCTTCCATCAACTTTACGCAACTCATATTATTTCGGAATGAATACCTGATATTTCGAATATCTACATATTTCGCCATCTCCTCCAACGAAAATTCCATGCAATTCACATGGCTCCCTGCTATGTAACGGCAATCGCTGCTTCCGGTAACATATTCAATGAACCCGGGCAATTTATCGTGATACAGGTATCTGCCATCCCCTTTTTCCTGTTGAACAATGCCGCTAAGGATCAAATAAAAGACGTTTCCTGCACGTTCTTCGGGAAGTATAATCTCTCCCGGCAAAAATCTTTTGATTTCTTTATCTTCAAAATGCAATGTTGTTTCCGGAGATATATCAAAATATTTTTTAAACAGCATACAGGCCCTTTTGGTCAGATTTATTGATTCAGGGATCAAACTGTGACAATCTCCGAAATTGGCATTTACACCGTTTAATGCTTCATTACCAACAGGCTCATCTGTATGTGCATACAACAGAAAATCCGATTTATCATGCCTGAAGTCTTCTATCCTGCCATGTATCATCCCTCCGTTCACATCTGCTTTTTTTACAGTTGCTTTTTGCAGGTATGCGTGTTTCAGTTCATCAAGATCCTTGTCTCCCAATTCCGGGTAGCTTTCAACAATTTTGCCATACTCATGAAAACCTATCGTATCTGCAAGATGCGAAAAGGTGTACGACTTCTGATTGTAAACCATCTCAAACTGAAATATGGTCGTCTCAACAGGATGTGGTGAAAAAACAGGTTTCGCATTGAAATCCTCCAGGTCATTCCATTTATTTATTTCCATATTTTCAAATGAAAAGAAATATTCCAGTGCTTTTTCTGATATTCCTGTCAATGCGGAAAGCTTTTTCTTCGCTGACAGGATTATCGGTGTTGCAGCAATTATTGTAACTTTATTTTCATTACAGATCAGTTCGGTAATTCCTGCAAAATGGTCATCATGAATGTGGCTGATGAAGACCCCTTTGATCTCTGACGGATGAATCCCAAGATGTTTCAGACTGTTTGAAATATTCGGCCCGGCATCGACGAGATACAGATTCCCCTTTACGGAAATGATGCTCGACATACACGGACGCGTGATGTCCCACCCGTTTCCTTCACCGTTATGGATTACTGAAAAATAGTTTCGTTCAACCTCAAAATTATTCAGAATATAGGTGGTATCGATCGATTCGTCGTCATACAAATTCAGGTCAACTACCGTTTCTTCTCCTTTATACAGAATCTTATACCTGTTTGTTGACAGATGCTGAATGAAAACCTTATTTTTTATTTCAACAGGCGTCTCTTTCACCTCGCACTTAATAAAAAGATCCCCCGGTGAAAAAATTTTATTAAAGGAGAAATACTTTTTAACCGCATAAATTTTTTCTGCCAATTCTTTTCCAACACCTGTTGAAAGGATTTCTTCCAATGAAACAAGACCATAATTACCTCTGTACAGGTATTCAGTTTGCGATTGGATGATATCCTTTCTCCCTATGAGAACAGGAATGATTTTTTTATAATTCGGATGGGATGGAATGATCAGGCCCTGCATATACAACATATGCATAATCGGAAACTCCGTCAGGTTTGACACATATCCTTTTTGGATGTTTTTTTCAGATAAAAGCACAGCATTTGGCCCTGACTCATAATGATATCCGTCAATATGCAGATTCTTTATCAGACCCGCTTTTCGTAAATGTTTGGCTGTATCAGCAGGACTACCGCAACATATATGCAGGTCTGCATCATTTACACTCACCCAGATAATACCCGGCGTTAGCTTACGTTTTAAAATAAATGACATCAATAAGTCAGAATATATGGTTCTTAAGATAAAATTTATTTAATTTTCATACAAATC
This sequence comes from Cyclobacteriaceae bacterium, assembly GCA_050288525.1. Lineage (GTDB taxonomy): Bacteria > Bacteroidota > Bacteroidia > Cytophagales > Cyclobacteriaceae > JBNKDZ01. The sequence continues at coordinate 1,990 of JBNKDZ010000539.1, read as the reverse complement.
GTTCTATTATCAGTTAATACATACCGGATCATATACTACAATAAAATACAGATATACAGCTATGATCTGATCATATAAAAATTATTTCGTAATTACAATCAAAACACTAAACCAATGTTTAAATCGACTTACCTCATAATTGCTCTGCTAATGATTATTAATGTGAGAGCATTTTCACAATGTAATAACCCTTACTTCAGGATGAATGACGGTACCAAAGTAACGTATGATTTGCTTGATAAAAAAGGAGAAAAAGATGGATTTATTGAAAAAGAATTCTCTTCCTTTCAGCAAACCTCAGATGGGTTTACGGCTTTGGTACATATGAAATCCTACGATAAAAAGGATAAGCTTCAAACTGAAGGTGATTATAAATTATCGTGCAACGACAACACCGTTATGGTAGATGTGACCTCCATGATCCCTGAAGAGTCCATGGCGGCCTTTGAAAGTCTTGAATTTGAACTTGAAATGGAAGAAATGGAAATCCCGGAGAATTTATCTGAAGGTCAGACACTCAACGATGCTTCTGCACACCTCCGATCGGCAAGTGGATTTCCCTTAAAGCTTGATTTTGACGTAACAGACCGTAAGGTAGAAGGAAAAGAGTCAGTGACCACACCAGCCGGTACGTTTGAATGTTATAAAATTTCCTACATCACAAAAATAAAAACGATTGTTTCTGCTCAATATAGTTGTGTGGATTATATAACCGAAAAATATGGTGTTGTAAAATCAGAATTGTACAATAAGAAAGGGCAATTAACAGGAACAACCATTCTATCCAAACTTGAAGAATAGAAAAATCTATTAAAAACATTTAAAATCGTCTTTCGGAGGAATGCATTTATCTTCAAAAGACGATTTTTTATTGTTTGAAGGTAAATAAAGAAACCTATATCCTTTGATTACGTTTTCCCATTTGTATCCAATTGTTTTATCAAGTATTGAATGGCAAAATCAAAAACCACAAAAATCTCCCTACGATACGTACTTAATGAACTTATTCTACCCCGGAAATGGCTTTTGCTCCTGGGTCTTTTTCTGATAATCCTGAATCGTTTTTCAGGACTTATTCTTCCTGGTTCAAGCAAATATTTAATTGACGAAGTCATTGGCAAATCAAATCATTCCATGATGAAATGGTTGCTTATCGCTGTTGCATCTGCTGTAACCATTCAGTCAATCACTTCTTTTTTTCTCACTAAAATCCTAAGCGTTGAGGCCCAACACCTGATATCTGTTCTACGTGTTCAGGTACACCGGCATATACTACGTCTGCCGATCAATTTCTTTGATAATAATAAATCCGGCACATTGGTTGCCCGTATAATGTCGGATGTGGAAGGTGTTCGAAATCTTGTCGGAACCGGACTGGTGCAATTATTTGGCGGCATACTTACTGCTATTGTATCACTTGTCATATTGATTAAAATAAGCCCTCTTCTGACCCTTTACATGTTAATACCTCTAATTATTTTCGGTGTTGTATCATTAAAAGCATTCGGATATATACGACCCATTTTTCGACAGCGAAGGGTCATAAATGCAGAAGTCACCGGCAGACTCACGGAATCGCTAAACGGAATACGGGTCGTAAAAGGTTTTAATGCTGAAAAGCAGGAAATAAATACCTTCCGGAAAGGTGTTGATGATTTATTCCGAAATGTGCGCAAGTCTCTTACATCCACCAGCCTGGTCACCAGTTCAGCAACACTGCTGCTTGGATTAGCTTCTGTCGGTATCCTTGGCATCGGAGGTAATATGATCATTGATGATAAAATGACGGTCGGAGATTTCGTAGCATTTACCTTGTATCTGGGGTTTATGATCGCTCCAATTGTACAGATGAGCAATATTGGCAGTCAGATCACCGAAGCGTTAGCCGGCCTGGACAGGATGCAGGAAATTATGGACGAGAACTGTGAAGATGATGATCCGGAACGGGACCAGACACTCGAAAAGATCCGGGGAAATATAGAATTTAACA
>JBNKDZ010000538.1:0-1968 GCA_050288525.1 Cyclobacteriaceae bacterium | reverse complement strand
CTTTAGTCCAGTGCGAAGACTGCCAATATTGTCCGTTTAATAATTCCAAATCTGAGGATGGATTTGCTCCTGCCCAGTATCTGTAAGCTTCAACCGGATCAGATGTATTGATTTCGGAACATCCACTCAGGCAAAAAATGGATAATATTGTAATAAGGAACGTATATTGTTGCATGTCAAAAAAAATTATATTTAACTAATCCAACGTTTTATATATTAAATCTTAACCAGTATATCCTTTTCTCTATTCAACCATCGTCCTGAATACAACCCAGAAAATCAGAAAAAAGACTCCTAATCCAAAAATAACCTTTCCTTGCTTTCGGTCTGAATCAATATATGTTGGTATTTTTCTGCCATCCGGAAGAACTTTCTTTGATGTCATCAAGTGCAATCCGATCCCTATTCCGATTAAGCCTCCCAGAAAAGAAGCGAAGTACCCGACAATAATCCAGGGAACCTGACTGGACTCAGGCCTTGATAAATCATCAAGTCGCTGTTTTTTAAGTGAAGAAATCAGATCCTCGTCCAGGTTTTTTCCTCTTTGCCTTAATATTTCGATGCTAAGTTTATAATCCAGCGGACTCCATTCGTCAGGTCGTAACAGGACCGCGAACAATTCTTCGTCCGAAAATTGAAACAGATAATGATTCTCGTCAATGGAATTCATATCAACTTTTAAATCATCTTCCCAAAACTCATTAACTTTCTCAAAATCAACCTGATCTATTCTGATCTCAATTTCATAATCCATAGGATTCGACCCTGTATAAAGCGTGTCGAGATTTGATTTTAGTTCCGACACTTCATACCGAATGTTGTTTTCTTTTAGTATCCCAATGAATTCTTCTGCTAATTTTTGGTCATGAAATGACCGGTATTTGACAAATTCCATATTCTTAAAAAATATTTTCCTGAATATACCTATGAGGACTGACCGTGATTAGATTTCAGACTAATTATATCCCTGTACGTTAGCAGATTTCTCACAACCTTATAAATAAATCTAACTTCCCGCCTAAACATGGCTCAGGCTAGTACCCTGATGCGAGCCATTGTGTTTCTAAGTGTCGGAATAATTTTATTGCTGATGAACTCATTGTATACCAGGTTTAAAAATCGATTTGAATGAGTAAAATACGATTTGGTTTTCTGTTTATAGTGCTTCTCGGAGGCATCGTTGTCGTTTATATTCTGTATAAAAACAAATCCAAAGCACCATTGGGCGTAAGTTTTTCTCCAGCCTTTCAGTTGATGGGAAAATCAACAAGTTCATTAAATAAAGCCCTTACCCGGATAATGCCTATAAATGAAATGGACGAGAAAGCATATGGTGAGGCTATTGCTGAGAGTTATTTTTCCATGGCCGATACGGAAGATACGGACTATGTGTATTTAAATACATTGATAAAAGACTTAACCCCCTATTCAAAGAAGCATTTTAACTATCGGGTGTTTGTTATCTCAACATCCATCCCGAACGCGTATGCCTTGCCGGGAGGTGTTATTTGCGTCACCAAAGGATTGCTGGAGGTTTTGACTACAGAGGCACAGGTCGTCTCAGTTTTATCCCACGAAATGGGGCATATCGAACGGGGACATTGTTTTGATGCAATAAAATATGAACTGACATTTAAGAAAATAAAAGCTCCGACAATCGGTCAGCTTGCGGATCTTACATTGAATTTATTTCTAAGACATAGTTTTAGTAAAGCTCAAGAAAATGCTGCTGATGAATATGGGTACGACTTATTACTGTTAACCCAATATGATCCGATGGCATTTAGCGATGCATTTGCCGAATTACAAAAACTTGATGGAAGCAAATATTCAACATCAGGCAATATAGTTGCTGATTACTTTGAAACACACCCTCCTATGCCTCTGCGCGTTCAGAAATTTAGTGATATAGCTTCAGAATGGTGGCAAAGCCAAAGTGCGCACGAAAAACGTTATGTTGGTAGTAAA
>JBNKDZ010000537.1:0-16851 GCA_050288525.1 Cyclobacteriaceae bacterium | reverse complement strand
TTCCTGACCGCTGCTACTACTCCTGCAACAGAAGTCCCGTGGTCAGATCGGGGACCTGTCACATCAGCGTTACCATAAATCCGGTCTTCAATGTCCGATGGATTATCTCCTACTATGGACCTGGCGTCAAAATCTTTGTTTAGGTAATAACGGAAGTACTCATTATTTCTTTGTTTAAGCTCCAATAAAGATGCTTCAGTGAACCCTCTGTCAAAAATGGTTTGAAGGAATTTCTTAGCTTTCAATACCCGGGGATCAAATGAGACCTTTTTAAGATCTTCAGCTGATTGTACTTCTATACCTTCTGCCTCTTTAATAATTGATTTTGACGTATTTAATGCGCTTTCGAAATTGGCTATATTTTCTTTCTCGGTATTCCTTTTTTCCAGTTCCTGCTCATAGAGGTTTTTAGCCTTTTTATACATCGGATCAGAAGTATTATGCAGATTTAAAACCCTGGTAAATTCATAGTTCTCATATTTTATATTTTTACCATCTGCATTGCCAATAAAATTCCATCCATTTATATCATCGATATATCCGTTATGATCGTCATCAATATTATTATCCGGGATCTCATCTTGGTTTATCCAGATCTTTCCTTCCAGATCTTCATGAAATATATCTACTCCACTATCAATAATAGCTACAACGATGGTCTTTTTTGTAGCTTTGTCTTTTAAAATATCGCTATAGGCCTTATCCACACCGGTACCGGCAATGTTATCTGATCGGACATCTTTATTGAACCAGTTGAGATATTGCTGATCCAGCTCATTAATATTTTTCACCTGTCCGTTTGTATTAATAACATTAATGGAACAGATACATAGAAAAAGAAATAAAAAAGATCTCATATTTTTACATTATTCAGGTTTGTTCATCTGAAAAAAGAATCTGCTTTCAATCAATATTTTGATAAAAGTGTATTCAAATAGAATATGAACAAAAATACGTTTTTTTATTCATATAAAGTCTGAAAGACTGACAATAAACCGATGATTCATTATCGTGAAAAGGAATCAAGATTGATGCAGGATGTTGTTCAGACGTTGTCTTTCATCTTTTTTATATAATCTTTGGGAGCGACGCCGTAGAGTTCTTTGAAACTTGTAGAAAACTTGGATGGATTGGAAAATCCGGTAGCATAAGCAACTTCCGATATGTTAATGTTTTTTGTCATTAATATTTCGGCAGCCTGTCGAAGACGTATATTCCGTATCAGGTCGCGCACGGATTGGTTCGTGAGCTCTTTTAGTTTGCGATACAGATGTACACGGCTGATGCCGATTTCGGTAGCCAGGAACTCTCCGTTGAGGTTTGGGTTGTCGATGTTGCTGTTCACCACATCCATAACTCTTTGCAACAGTTTTTCATCGGAAGATTTCAATTCGATGTTTTTTACCTTATCACTCTGGAGTTGGCTTCCGCTAAAGGTGTTTTTCAACAACTCTCTGTTTTTTATAATGTTTTCTGCTGTTTTTCGCAGTATTTCCATGTTGAAGGGTTTAGACATATAAGCATCAGCACCATATCCAAGACCTTCAAGTTTGTCTTTGTCTTCCGATTTTGCAGTTAACAAAATTATCGGGATGTGGTTGATGTTTACATTTTGTTTTACCTTTTTACATAGTGTTATGCCATCCATTTCAGGCATCTTTACATCGCTGATGATCAGGTCGGGGTTTTCTGCCAACACGTAGGTGAGTGCTTCTCTTCCGTTAACACATTCGTGCATATGATATTCGTTTGCCAGCTCGTTGCTGATATAGTGCCGGATCTCCTTGTCATCATCAACAACCAATACTTTTCGTTTACTTTTAGACTTTATGGAATTCTCTTCAGCATGCTCAAATAAAACGGATGGTACAGCGTCAATGTTTATTGAATGTTCGGCAACTTTTTCGACGATTTCTTCTGGTTTTAGATGTGCATTGCCCAGTGGTAGCGTAATTACAAAGCGGGCACCGGAACTTTTTGTGTTGTTTTCTGCGTGAATGGTGCCGTAATGCAGCTCAATAATCGACCTGGTTAGATGTAATCCTATTCCGTTCCCCACAGTCAGGTTCTGATTGTTGGAAGCCTGGTAAAACCGGTCAAAAATTTTGTCTGTTTCATTCTCTTCAAGACCTATACCATTATCCAAACAAATGATGGACAACTGTGGTATCATATGTTCCCCGTCCTGTTTTGGGGATATTTCAATGCGCAAATCGATTTTGCCGTTTTCCGGGGTGAACTTTATCGCATTTGAAAGGAGATTTTGTATTACTTTATCAAAGAAATTCGGATCGATCCATACTTTTGGAATCTTTTCCGGATGGAGAATGTTGAAATCTATGCTTTTTTCATGTAATTGTTCCGTGAAAATCTCAGTTGTTTCCTGAATGAATCGGATAATATCTGTTTCGCTGAATTTCAGCGCAATTTTACCTTTATCAATTTTCCTGAGATCCATGATCTGGTTGACTAGTCGCAGGATCCTTTCGGTATTCCGGCGCATCACACCATAAGCAATTTGACGCTTGTCATCCTTATCGCTTTTTATAAGTTTAATCAGAGGGTTGAGAATAAGTGATAAAGGTGTTTTGATCTCATGAGATATATTGGTGAAAAATTCGAGTTTGGCTTCGTTGATCTGTCGTGTCTGGAGATGTTCTCTCATTCTTTTTCGTATCTCATATCTGTTTTTGATCTGGGAGGATATTATTAGAATTATTAACAGGGTGAAAATTAAATATCCTACCTTGGCCCATCCGGAAAAGTACCATGCCGGATGGATGATAACAGCAAATTCTTTTGTTTCCGAGAAGATGTTGAAATCTTTGGCTTTTACCCTGAACGTATAGTGCCCCGGATCAAGGTTGTTGAATGTGACCGTATTTGTCCCTTTCTGAAGACTTATCCAGTTATCCTTATCAATAGAATAGAGGTAGCTGATCCTCTTTGGGTTTATATATTCAAGTACCGAAAATTCGATAGTAAAGGAATTATCCTCATTTGAGAGTTCAAAAATATCAGTTTCCATTACCGGGGCGTCAATGATGTCATAGCTGCCGGACTTCATCCCTTTATGCACCGGAGTATCATGAATGTAGAAGTCGGATATCACAATGTCGAGTTGTTTGATGTTGTCTTTGATGTCATCGGGTTTAAAAAATGTCACACCATTTATGCCTCCGAAAAAAAAGACACCGTCCTGGTTTTTGAAAACGGCTCTTTTACTGAATTCATTACCCTGCAGACCGTCATTAAAATTGTAATTTAAAAATGTATTTTCTTTTGGTTCATACTTTGAAATGCCATAATTGGTGCTGATCCAAACATTATTGTGCTGATCACTTTCGATGCCACAAATGATGTTGTTAGGTAAACCATCTTCAACCTGAAATTCCGTGAGACGTTTTTCCTTTTTGTCAATCTTCATCAATCCCCTGGATGTGCCTACCCATAAATTGTTAAGGTTGTCCTGATGTAGTGTGTGAACTTGTTGAGCCCATAGCTGGTAATACATTTGATTCATATTGGTGAACGTCCGGGTTTTCAGATCAAAGCTGCTCAGTCCATCAGTGGTTCCGATATAGAGTGTTCCATCGCCTGAATAAAGTAAACAGTTTATCCAGCTGTTATACAGTCTGTTACTTTCATCTTCCGGATGATCCGGATTATAATCCTGCCTGTATTGTTTTATTTCGTTTGTTTGAAGATTGATGGAATACAATCCTTTCATGAGCGTTCCGACCCATAAAGTCTTGTTATCATCTTCTGTAATACTGAATATCCTTTGTATCTGACCAGAACCGTTTATTCTGTCGTCGCTCACTTCTCTAAAAATGCCGGTTTTTCTGTCAAGGATTTTCAGGCCGTTCAGATAGGAGCCTATCCAGAGATTTAATTCCGAGTCTTCGTAGATACTGGTTATGGTTGAAGGAACGGATTTATCTTTTTCCGAGGGACTGTAATGGGCTACCTGTTTTCCTTCGGGGGTAACACCATACAGGCCGTCACTGTCTGTGCCAATCCAGATGATGCCTTTCTTATCCTGAAATACAGACATGATGTAATTGGATCCAATTACATTATAGATTACAGACTGGTAGCCAAAGTACCCGAAATTATTCCGCCTTGGAGGCAACAATACCACGCCTTTTTGATAGAGGCCCAGCCAGGTGTTCATCTTGTCATCTTCCAGAATGGTATGGATTTTTGATTTGGAAAAGTCGAAATCTGAGACATTGAAGTTCAGATTTGAGTATTTTTCTTTTTCGGGATCAAAAAGTTTCATCCCTTCTCCATCTGTCCCTACAAGGATATTTCCAGTTTTTATGGGATAGAGTACTTTTATTGATAAATTCCGGAATTCGGGATCGGATACGCAATCAAATTGATCCTTTTGTTTGTTGTATTTAAAAAGTCCGGAAGTAAGACTGCTTACATAAAGATTTCCTGAAAGATCCTGACATATGCTGCTGACATTATCCAATCCTTTAAGATCATAGTATTGTTGTTGTTGATCATTCTTACTGATCTTAATCAATCCCTGATCCTGTGTCGCTACCCACAAATTTTCATCGTCATCTTCATAAAAATAACTTATAAAACGACTTGGAACATAACCTGGTTTTTGTTTTGCAACATAACCTGAGTCCGTATTCAGGAGTTCATAGATGCCATGTCCGGAGGTACCTATTAAAATAGTTTTATCCCTGCGTTCAATCATGGATAACACATGTGACGGATAAGATATGTTATTTCCAAAAAGCAGGGGTATTGTTTTAAATGTATCAAATGCCCGGTCGTACTGTTGAAGGCCATTAAAATAGCCAAAAAACAGATGTTGTTCACTGTCTTCAAAGATTACCCTGACATAATTGCCAAGGATGCCGTCTTTCTCTTTATAAACAGTGATCTTAGAACCATCGTACTTGTTTATACCGTCTTCAGTAGCGATCCATATTAATCCTTTGTGATCCTGATGTATATCTCCGATCAAACTGTTGGATAGTTCGGCGTCTGTCGAAAATAATCGCGCTCTTTGTCCGTTACCTTGCAACGAAAGCAGGATTACAGGAAGAATGAAAAGTATCTTCAAAGGTCGCATTAATGTGCTAATATCAGCCATCCTTATTCATGGGTGAATAGTTTAACAATACACAGGCTTTAACAATTGTGTTTAAGACTGTGATGTTTATATTTTTATATACCCGAATTCTGGTTAAAGGAACATAAAAATAGCAGAAGAATTTATAAATGTAAAAAATTAAACAGATCCTGTGGCGTAAAAGCCTTATTAACAGGATCCGTCTGAATAAAATACGTTATAAATGCATCACAATTTTCTTTCCTGAATATTGTACATATTTAAATTCTTTGTTCGGAACATGCGTATCATGACTTTTATGTTTTTTCACCATAACAATTTTAAAAATCCTGTTATCAGGCATGCCGGGAAAATTTCCTTTTCTATTGTGTATGGTCAACTGATTATCCTTTTCACTCCATGAAAAGGGAATCACTGAGTTTATGTCTTTTTCATAATTATATCCGTCTCCCTCATCTTCATATAATTCAAACTGAGCATCAGCCCCCGGGTAAATATGAATCTCCAGTGTATCAGCAGGTATCGGACTTGTGTACTGAATTTCTTTGCCAAACGGAATAATTGATCCTGCTCTAACGAATAAGGGGATCTTATCCAGAGGAGCTTCGGTATAGGATACCTGTCCTCCTTTACAATATTCATTGGTCCAGAAATTATACCATCCTGCGCTTTTAGGAAGATAGACACTCCACATATTGACATCGGGTTCGGTGACCGGAGCAACAAGAAATGAAGGGCCAAACATGTACTCATATGGATGCAGGAGTGCATTTGTATCTTCTTCGCTGAAATCCATTACCAATGGGCGCATCATCGTAGATCCGTTTTTGGTGACCTGCCAGGCTTCGGAATAGATATACGGCATTAGCCGATAACGCAGATCCTGCATTTTACGCATATTGTCTTCCACTTCTTTGCCATATTTCCAGGGCTCTGTTTCTGTCATATAGCCATGCACTCTGAAAATAGGATTGAACGCACCCCATTGATGCCAGCGAATGAGGAGCTCATGGAATTTCTTGTCGGAATATTGGGTGGATCCGGGGCGGAAAAATCCTCCTATGTCGGTCGTCCAATAGGGGAGACCTGTTATGGTGAAATTAAGACCTGCTACAATTTGCCTCTTATAGGCATCCCAGGTGCCACCAATATCGCCGGACCAGTTGATCACACCATACCGTTGTTGACCTGAAAAGGCTGAGCGGGTAAGGATACAAACCCTTTTATCTGAGGTTGCATCCCGTTGCCCTTCATATACTGCTTTACTTACCATGAGGGGATAGGTTAGACGGAAGAAATCCCCGATGCCCGCATAGGTACGTGTTCCCTTTAAAGCGTCATTTTCCGGCTCAACAGCATCCATCCACCAGGCATCCACGCCATAGTCAAACATATTGGTTTTCAGCGTATTCCAATATTCCTGCCGTGTAGCAGGATTGAAATAATCCAGCCATTTAGTACCCGGAATAAAACGACCTTTCTCCACATATTCTTTTCCGATTTCAGAATTTTTGTCCGGGTTAGACCAGATGGAAATAGTGAAATGAGCGTTTAAGTCGTGCAATTTTCCGATGAATCCGGATGGATCGGGGTAGTTAGTCTTGTCAAACATTGGTACTCCCCAGCCATTTTCTCCCCAATATTGCCAATCCTGCACGATTACATCCACAGGCAGTTTTCTTTTACGGAATTCCTTCACAGTCTCCACCAGATGGTTGCCTGAGGTATACCTTTCGCGACATTGCCAGAACCCATAGGCCCACTTTGGCAACATCGGAGCATTTCCCGTGAGATTCCTGTAGGAAGAGATTACATTGTCGGCAGAAGGCCCGTAAAATACCACATAATCAAGCATTTTTGTGTGGGGCGAACGGAAAGTTGTAGCATCATCCACCAGCTTCCAAGACAGTGAAGGTGTATTGTCTGATTTACAAATGATCTGAATAGGGTGCGTGCCTTTTTTAAGACTGACAAGTGTTCCTGCAGTCGGTGGCAACCACATATTGCTTTGATCAAGACAGGGTACACTGTCAATGGCAAGAAAATGCCGGTTTCCCATACTTCCAAGATCGAGGAATACAGAATATTTCCCGTCTGAAGGGATCTCTATTGTTCCGGTATACAGCGACTGATGCTGAGAAACTTTTTGTGTTCCTGAGGTCGTCGTTACTTCAATCGCTTCACTGTCATCCGCAGTTTGTTCATTTTTTGTGAGTTCAACGAAATTATCTGCCGGATTGAAGTCAGTAAGTCCGTATTGATGCCATAACAAACCATACCCCTTGCTGGAGTAGATGAATGGAATGGCTATCTGAGAGTTTACCTGAGTCAGACGTCGGCTGATTCCCCTGAGGTTGTAATGACCATCCTGAAATTGTCCGAGTCCGAAGATGTATTCGTCGGCAGATGTGTTAAATTGTTGTTCTGTTAAATAGCACAATTCATTCTGAATCGTGTCGGCAACCAGTTTTCTGGATCCGGCTTTTTCAGAAAGAAAAACGTTTCCTGTTGAATCTGCAAAGGATAAATTTCCGGAATGCTTATCAATAATTACCTGAATACTCTTTGTGTGAACCTCTATTGCTGTTTCATTTTCTGAAACTGAAAATTCCGGTGTTTTAGTTTTAGCTGAAAATATCAATTCCGGTAACGGCTCCAGAGAATCTTTCAGGTATTTTATCCTTACTACGTTGTCTGTCAAAGGATAAATGCCCAAGGTCGCATCCAAGATGGTGATAAGTACACCTTCGCTCGTCTGTTCATAGTTTTTAACATATGGAGAATTACAACTCAGTAGTATTACACTACTTATCAATAAAAAGATGTATTTCATATCGTGAAATTTTTGGGTTTATTGGCAGACTACCTCACATGATCCGAACAATGGACGTTATTTACGTCCACTGTTGGTAATGTGAAAATAGTCAAATGAAACATCAAAGGGCGTATCTGGTTTCGTTGTATCGGAATCAAACCAGAATGTACTTGTCATGCTTTGTGTGATAATTCCGTCACAAGCGATTAGCCCTGCTTTTATATCTTTAAGCAATAATTCGGATTTGCCAAGCAACTCGAATGTAGTGCCGTTTAATGAATAATAGGCTGTATACGCGTTTCCTTCTTTTTTCAGTCTGAGATAAAGATCCTTATCGCCAATGATTTCTTCTTTAAGGTCAAAGGTGCCGGCAGACTTGGCGATACCGTTTTCTTCAAGAAGAAGATCTATGGTTCCCGGCTGTACACCTCTTTGACGTGTCGTTTTAATGACAGCTCTGAACATCAGTTTAACAAAGTTATTATCATCCTGATACGCAATAATGCCCGCATTTTCAGGTTGCGAAGGTGTTCTGGAGCAAACCAGCTTTGTATCTATCGTCCAGTCGTTATTGGCACTCTGTATCAGCAAATTACGTGCATTGTTGCTGTTTTCGGAAATATCCCCTTTTTCACTGGTGAGGGTCAGGGCACCTTGTTTACTTGTTAGACTGTAATTCTCCTTGTTTTCACGGATCCATTTCCACTGGCTGCCAATCGCGCCGTTAAACTCATCGCTGACCGATGTTACGTCAAAATTGATGTAATACGTGTTTTTTTCGAGGGTATTGTAATCAACGAAATTAATTACAGCAGTTCCGGGAATACCTGATGCCTGTACGATTTCTACTTTAATATCCGCATTGACAGCAGAAGCAGACACTTTTGGCGTTTTTTTCGTATTCTTCATAAGGTAGCTGTACGCTTTAACATCCGGATTGAAATCCGTAATTGCTTTTCCGTTAACATTGATGGAGGCAGGAGTAGGATCTGGCATCACTTTTACAGGGAAACTGTTTGAAACGGTTATTCCTTCATAAGTGACATACGCGAATATGGAAGCAACTCCGGGCTGTACGGCTGTAATCCGACCGCTTTCATCTACACGGGCAACAGCAGGATTGTTACTTTTATAAACAACCGATGTTTTATCAATATCCAAAAAGCTGTCATCGGACATGGTTGCTGTGGCGAAAGCCTGAGCAGTGTTGCCGGGTTTCAGGATGATTTTGTCCGATTCAGCAACAACAGTACTTAACACATTGTTGTACGCACCTTTCATGGTTGCCTCAACCTGTCCTTTTATATCTTTGGATGAGGCGCCGATCTCGAAAATGTATTTTCCTTGATCAAAGGTGATCCGGTCGTTTTTATCATCCCAGAACCAAAGGTCGGAGCAATCAATCTCAACAGAGACCCGCTTCGTCTGGCCTGCAGGAATGGTCACTCTTTTAAATCCTTTTAAACGCTTGATTGGTCGCTGCAATGATTCCGGTGAATCCGGAGTCCTGACATATATCTGGATGATCTCATCACCATCGACATCACCTGTATTTTTGATATCTGCCGCAACTGTGACCTTACTATTTGGGGTAATGCTGTTTTTATCAATTGCAAAATTACTGTATTCGAAGGTGGTGTAGGAGAGGCCAAAGCCGAATTCATAGGATACTTCTTTATCGAAGTACTGGTAGGTACGTCCGTTTTTGCCGTCTCCACCTCTGAGGGTATAATCATTGAAATCAGGGAGGTCATTGACGGATTTATACCAGGTTACACTAGATTTTCCACCCGGATTTACTTCTCCGAACAATATTTTTGCCATTGCAATGCCTTGAGCCTGACCGTTATATCCGGTAAAGATAATTCCCGGGATGTTCAGGTTATCTTTGAAAGATTCTACTTCCACCATTCCCATCGTTTGCATTACTACAATGGTATAAGGATTAACCTTCGCAACTGACTTGATCAGTTCCATCTGGTTGCCCGGCAGCATAAGAGAGAACCTGTCTGATTCTTCCCGGCCGGTGCTCTGATCTGTACCTACAAAGAGGATAGCTACATCGGCAGAAGCTGCAAGTTTAAGTGTCTCGGGGTCGGTAGCTTCAGGCTCCGGTTCGCGGAATACAAAATAAAGATCCTGCGGACCTGTGATCCCTAATGTATTTACTTTAACCTGTATGTTTACAATATTTCCGAAGTAACCACCTTGTTTGTCGCTTGTAACAGCACTGGAAGCAATGATGTTACCGGTAACAGACCCTACACGAACTTCAATGCTTCCACCATTGATAACGATGTTTATGTTAAGCTTCAGCGAGTCCAGGTTTGTGAGGTCAATGCCCTGATAGGCAGTCCAGTCACCATCTTTAATTCCCCGGATAGAGGGCTTTCCGAATCTCGCAGATGTGATCAGCCCACTTGCTGCCTCATCGTATTTGGTTCCATCATATTCTTTCTTCTCTCCGGTATTGCTAATGGTAGAAAAGCCAATAAATGAGTAGAAGTCATTTTTCTTTGCCGTGTTTCCTCCTGCTCCGTTTACTACCTCAATATCAAGATTATTCTGTTCGATATATGCATTCAGGCCTTTTATGGGAGAACTTGCCAGATAGTCTTCAACAGGTCCGGAATAGTCTCCCAATTCGATTTTGTCAGAATGTGGTCCAAAAACGGCAATCTTTTTAATTTTGTTCGGATTGAGCGGTAATGCTTTTGTACTGGTTGAAGAAACGACATTGTTTTTCAACAGCACTGGTGATTTGGTAGCAATTTCCATTGCCAGATCGTTATGTGAAGGATCATTGATGATATCGGGTTTGATGCCGGCAAAAGGAACAATGTTCTGAGGGTCAAATTCACCCAGGCGCATACGAATGGTAAACATGTTGATCAATGCCCTGTCTATGTCGGCTTCGGTGATCAATCCCTGTTTAAGGGCTTCAATGGCATTGTTCTGATATTCGCTGCCGCAATCGGAATCAACTCCTGTTATCAGTCCCAGAGCAGTTGCCTCGGCATTGTTCTTTGTGAAGTTATGACCGCGTATCATGTCGGATATAGCACCACAGTCGCCTGTTACATACCCATCCATACCATACGTTTTACGTGCTATTGAGTCGACAAGAAATTTGCTGGCAGACACAGGGGTGCCGTTTACAGCATTGTAGGCTGTCATAATAGAAGGCAGGTTATCTTCTTCGATAAGCTTTTTATAGGGCCTGAGATAAAATTCACGCATATCACGGTCGTCCATGTCAGAGCTTCCGGAGTGGCGGTTAAATTCTGTGTTGTTGGCGATGTAATGTTTTCCGCAGGGCACCGCTTTAAGATATTTCGGATCATCCCCCATAAGTCCCCGGATAAATCCGCTTCCAATCTGCGAAACGAGGAACGGGTCTTCCCCGAAGGTCTCTGCCGTACGACCCCAACGCGGGTCCCTGGTGGGCTCTACTACCGGAGACCAATATGTTAACGTAAAGATAAGATCATGGTTAAACCCGCGAGCTTCATCAGCAACTACCTTTGTCTCACGCTTAATCAATTCAGGATCCCAGGTACATCCTACAGCATTACTGTTTGGGAAGGATGTGGCTGTCATGCCGCTGTTGTTGTTTCGTCCCATGATACCATGAAGTGCTTCACCCCAAACATCGTATTTGTTTACTCCCAGCCGGGGAATGGGAGGCATGGTATTTCCCAGCTGACTTTGTTTTTCTTCGAGTGTCATTCTCGAGACAAGGTCAGCAGCCCTTTCCTTAAAAGAGTATGAAGTATTGAGATAAATAGGTTTTTTAGCGATTTTTTTCCCGGGTAAGAAAGCAATCGCGATAAGGGAACATAAAAATACAAGTATGATTCCTTTGATTTTCATTTTCATTATTGAGTCAGTTTAAATTAGTATTCATAAAATTGGGGTATTCATCCTTAACATGCAAGTTTAATCTTCATATACAAAATAATCAAATATTGCCTTTTCCTGACATTTTTGACCATTTCCTGTTGCATACATGCCAACATAAATACCAGTGAATCCCCCGACAACTTCTGTGCTTAAATATCTGGCATCAACACGTTCTATTTCTGTAAATGCGCTTTTTTGTGCATATGAAAAGACAAAACGGGCATTTTTTCCTTCTATTTTTAGGTCAACAGGTCCGGATTTAAGCTCAATTTCCTTTGATTTGTAGATTATTGAGCCAAACTGGAATTGCACAAAAAGCACGCGTTTGCCGTTTGAATGTTTAATTAGCAAATCAAAATGCTGACCTTCCTGGACCAGCGATATGCCTGCAGTTTCATTTTCATTTTTCGGATCAAAATGCAGGGTGGTGGAAGCAGAAAAATCGTGTTGTTGCAATCTTCTGCCAATAAAGGCCGGTGAAGAACCATGGTCGCCGATCCTGGAAGGCAATCCGGTGATTTGTAAACGGCCTTTTTTAATTTCATAGAAATCTGAAGGAACTTGTATGAAATTCCATTCATATCCCAGTGCTTCAGTATCAAATTCTGTTTTAGAGGCCTTTTTAGGAAATGGTTTCAGAGGTAACGTAGTGCATGTCATATTAACCGTTGACACCCCGTTGCCATTGACCACCGGCCATCCGTTTTTAGGCCAGGTAACAGGGGTCAGGCACGTTTCTCTTCCTAAGATATGATGTACAGGATAATCTATCACTTTGCGGTAACCGTGGTGTACCATCCACCAACTACCATCCTGGGCTTGCACTATATCTGCATGGCCAACACCCTGTATAGCACTTTTTTGTCCGGCAGCATTGGCATGAGCCAGTATCGGGTTCGCAGGATTTTCGATATAGGGACCATAGATGTTGTTGCTGCGGGCAATGGTCTCAGAATGTGCTTCCTCGGTGCCTCCTTCGGCAGCCATCAGGTAATAGTAGCCGTCTTTTTTATAAATATGGGGACCTTCAGCATACCTTCCGCCTGTTCCCCACCATATTTTTTTGCCTTCGGTAAGAAGCTTGCCTGTTTTGATATCCACTTCATACATTATAAACTCAGATGAGACGGCATACACTTTGCCGTCATCGTCAAAAAACAGGTCCGGATCAATACCGGGGAGGTCAATCAGGATCGGATCAGACCAGGGTCCAGCCGGATCAGTTGCCGTAACGTAATAGTTGCCTTCATATCTAACATTGGTGTTGATCATATAGAATGTACCTTCATGATACCTGATGGTGCAGGCGAAAATATTCAATCCTTTCGGGAATTGCTCTTTTCGATCGATGCAGTGACCTATCTGTTCCCAGTTCACCAGGTCTTTACTGTGAAATACAGGAACACCGGGAAAATAACCAAAGGTACTTGTGACCAGATAGTAATCATCACCAACTCTGCATACGCTGGGATCCGAATAAAATCCGGGAATCACCGGGTTTTGATAGGTGATAGGTACTTCAGGATCTGCTTTTACAGCAAACGGATTTTCATGTTGCTGGGCATTCATGGTTATAGCCCATAAAAGTAGCACAGGGAAAATTATATTTCTTTTCATAGAGTTAGTTTCATATAAAAATTTAAAAAGGATTTACATATTTAATGGTTCACTTCTTCAAAGACCATTTTGTCGAGGTTGAATCCTCCGCCTTCAATGACACATTTCAATTCATGTTTTCCAGCTTCAAGTGTAACGGTTTTTTCAACAACCTCCCAATTCTGAAATCCTACAGTGTTCGGGACTTCAAGGGTACCGATAAGATCTTTTTCGTCATATTCTAACCGCATCTTAGCTGTATTGTAGATCGTGGCGACATAAAAAGAGATCTTGTAGGTCGCTGCTTTTTTTATGTTAACCGTGTAGGTCAGCCATTCACCCGGATTGGTCCAGCCCACGACATACCCGCCTGCTACGCAAGTATCGATATCCACAGGTTGATCGGGACGGTATTTCTGACCTGAATTGTATTCGTCATTATCAGAATAGGCAAGAGAAGGACATCCGAGGTCAAAATCTTCAGCTTCAATGGTGCCGGGAATATCATTTTGAGAAAAGGCTTCTTGTTCCAGCTTACAGACTTCCAAAAGCCTCCATCCGAAAGGGGCATTTTTGCTTACATCCATTAATTCCACTTTATTTCCTGCCTGGATTCCTGATGGTATGCCAGGCATTATTTCCGGAAATTGCTTATTGGTGATTCTCAGGAGACTGTTGTAAGAGTAATCGATTTTCCAGATCTGGTTGTTATTACCGGAATAATCTTCAACAATCAGTTCCTTTGTTGCATCATTACAGGACAGAGCTTTCTTTTCATCATCCCGGCTAAGGATGCAATAATATCCATTGCCGAAAGATTTAAGCTTCCATTGATTTGCTGTGTTGTTCCGGTCATTGGTAAGGGAAAGATCTGATCCAACCACAGGATCGTTCATATTGCCTCCTGGTAGCAGAAAATAATGGGGTTCTTCACTAATTTCTGCATATCTGTTCAGGGCAGGGATCGTGCCTTTGAAGCTGAGTTTAAGTACATAAGCCAGTTCTTCAGATTGTTTGTCGGGCAGGATCAGAGTCAGGCCTTGCTCGTCCTGATTGAAAGCCAGAGAGGTGTATTCTCCGGATTTTCCCGTTATTAGTTCTACAGATCCAAGATTTTGCAGGTCGATGCGGTCCTCTGACAGTGAAGATAAAACCACTTCTTTTTGTCCCTGATCCCAGCCTAACAGTATTGCATACAAGGTGGAATTGTCTTTTGAACGGGTATAGCGGATATCACCGGAGGTTCCTTCTTTTGGTTCGGTGAATATTCCATGTGATGCACCCATATGGGTTGGCCCCTCGCCATATTTTTCCCATGCACGGGTAGCGTAGACCGCTTCGCCGTATTTTTTAAGCCAGTCACCCATAGTTGTCAGGATTTCCTTTTGTCCCTGAGGAATGCTGCCGTCAGCCATGGGAGAAATATTTAACAACAGGTTGCCATTTTTGCTTATTCGATCAAGAAAGCCATGCAGGATCTGTTTTTTGGAATAATATTCAAGTCCTTCCGAGTAGCTCCAGCTTGTTGAACTGATCGCATCATCGGTCAGCCAGTAGTTTTGGGTGATATCTACAGGACCACCACGTTCGTAGTCAAGTACGGCACATTCCTTGTTCAGACCGTCTTTAAAGGTAGCCACGACTTCTTTGTTCCATTCACCGGCCCTGTTGTAATAGTATGATAAGAATTCCAGCAAAACGGGTTCTGAGATAAGGTGCAGGTTGAAGTCCTGCCAAATGATATCCGGTTTGTACATGTCGATGATTTCCTTGTGCTTGGTCAGCCACAGGGCTTCATTTTTTTCTTTTCCCTGTTGACCGAAAAGCGTCTGCAATTTGGGATCACTTTGTTCCGGCACTGCTTCATAAAATCCGGTGATATTGTACGCATGGTGCATCGAAAGGATCACTTTCATATCTTTTTTACGGATCGCGTCTGTCAGCATTCTCACCAGGTCAAGTTTAGGCCCGAGATCTTTGGCATTCCAGGGATTTACCTGGCTGGCCCACATGGAGTAACCGTCATGATGTTCGGCAACCGGGCCGGCGAATCTGGCTCCGGCATCAGCAAAAAGCTGTGCCCATTCTTCCGGGTCAAATTTGCCGCCTTCGGATTTTAGTTTGGGGGCAAACTGTTTGAAATCGCCATTCTTATCTCTGGCACCAGTGATAAAGTTGTTGTAGGGCCAGTCAGCCGGTTGGCCGTATTTTTCGATATGGTGTTTATTTTCATCCGTGCCCTGGATGTACATGCTGCGGGGATACCATTCGTTTGCAAAAGCCGGGACAGAATATACACCCCAGTGAAAGTATATTCCGAATTTGGCATCCTTAAACCATTCAGGAACAGGATCTGCCTGCTCCAGAGATCCGAATGTCGGTTCAAATGCCTGTTTTTGTTGGGTGTTACAGGCATTTGTTATAAAAAAAACACTTGCAATAAGGATGTATATTGTCTGTCTCATGGCTATTTATAAATCAAATCATTATAATTTGACCGATACTTTCTTGCCTGTATAGGTGATCTCCTTATCGTATTTTTCGACGACCTCAGTCCCGGCTCCTTTCTTTTCAGATACGAGAACGATGTTAAATTTACGTTCACTGAGCATTCCCGGGAATGAACCCTGACGGGTGTTTATTGTCAGTGTTTTCTTTGCATTATTCCAGTTGAAGGTGATCGTTGAATACATTCCTTTTTCATAGTTATAGTTGTCATTTTCATCTTCATAAAGCGTAAATGCTCCGTTTGCACCTTCATAAACCCGTATTTCCAGGTTATCCCATTTTTTTTCTTCTGCATATTGCACTTCGGGACCAAAAGGAATAATACTACCGCTTCGGATATACAGGGGTAGTATATCGACAGGTGTTTCTTTTTTTATCGTCTGTCCTCCGGAATACGTTTTCCCGGTCCAGAAATCAATCCAATCTGTTCCTGAGGGGAGGTAAACCGATTTCGATTTAACAGTGCTGAAATCTGCTTTTTTGTCATTTAAATACATCGATTCTGTTATCGGACAAACCAGTATGGATTTACCGAACATAAATTCATCATTTATATCTAACGCCTGTTTGTCCGATGCAAAATCCATAACCAGGGCACGCATCATACTTGACTGATGTGCTGTCACATCCCAGGAAGAGGCATAGATATACGGTAAGAGGCTGTAGCGCAGGTTGATGTATTTTTCAATAGCATCATAAATTACATCACCTTTTTTACCGAACCGGTAAATTTCACGAGGAGCATCAGCACCATGTGAGCGCATCATCGGACAAAAAGCGCCGAACTGGATCCAACGAGCATACAACTCACGATAATCGTCGTTATTAAGAGGATCTTTAAAATCCCAGAGGAAAAAACCTCCTATGTCACTGTTGAAATGTGGTATTCCGCATAGTGAAAAGTTCAGGCCACCTGATATCTGATTGC
>JBNKDZ010000536.1:0-3512 GCA_050288525.1 Cyclobacteriaceae bacterium | reverse complement strand
ACACCCCAACTGGCGCAAGCGTCGCGCTTGTGACTGAACAGTTGAGAATCATCTTTCAATTGCTGCTTTCGATTCATTTCAGCACGATTGTACCCGAAGCGAGATGCTTCTCTTGTCTCCTTCGCTTCTTTTGTTTAGTCTTTGATCAAAGATTCCTATTACAAATTTATTGGCTCGTGAGTTCAGCCCAAGGATCGCTATCGCTAAAACCTTGAGCTAGTTAGAAGATTATTGCTAACAAATATTTGCTTTAATCAGAATTAATATGATACTATTGTTTTCAGTGGAAGAAATTGCAAACTTGTTTTTTAAATGATTGAAATACAAATACGATACGGCCATACATACCAGTTTTTATTCAGGATAAATGAAAAAACTGAAGGTGTAATAAAAGGATTCTTTGACCTGAACAATGATACTATTCATAAAATAAAGGAGTTGGATCATAAAATTGAGACAGAAAATGAATTCTGGTATCTCGATGAAAATGGGTTCAGGTTGAATGACAAAGAACTTTTTGCAGAAAGCCCATGGGAAATTATTGAATCAACCGGAGCTGTCAGGAAAATTGTTCAAAGATTTATGAATTATGAAAATGGCGAAGCATGGTTTGCTTTAGAACCATGGTTTCGGATAGGGGATGAATAAATCTGAAATATAGCACGAAGTGTGTTTCGTTCGGCTACGAAACACGGCAAAGGAGTCGATATAAGATGATTTACTCTTAAGAGAACGGATTACAGATCGTGCTCTCCATTTAACTTCTGTAGTTACGCAAACCTACAGGCGCACGAGTCCCTACTGGCGCAAGCGTCACGCTTGTGACTGAACAGTCGAGAATCATCTTTCAATTGTCCTTTCGAATCATTTTGTTCGTGAGTTCAGCTAAGGATCGCTATCGCTAAACCTTGAGCTAGTGGTAGCTCCTGGCGCTCTGCCCTGCGCTCTCTGCTCTGCGCAACCTATTGCACCTCAACCTCTTCATATACCACAAGCTCACCAAAAATGGCTCCGCCGGTCTCTTTTACGATTTTCAATTTGCTGGTATATTCGTCCAGCACATGAATGGTCCAGGATTTGTATTTTGAAAGGTTATCGCGCATTAAGAATTTCCAGCTTCCGGTGGTTTCATCGAGATAGTACACAGAAAGGCTCCCGGTACTGTTGGAATCGTAGTAGCATATGCGGCTTACTTTTTTAGGCGCTTTCAGGTCGACGATCACGGATAAGGGTGATTTGTCTTTTGTGAAGATGTTCCAGTCGGAGGAGACAGGTTTCCCCTGATGATTCAGAATATCTCCCACAGATGACTGTTCGTCGATCATTCCTTTATACATGGCCGGCTCAACTCCTGTAATATTTGACGGAGTCAGCACGATTTGTTTATGTTCTGTGAATTCAGGTTTATACGGTTCAGCATCTGTCAGAACATAAACGGGTGTCTCAGAAGCTGTAACTACAACATTATTTTTCTTTACAGATAATTCCTGAACTTTAAATTTCATTGAGTTATCGGAAGGGGTGATAAGGTATGCATATTTTGTCCCTTCGGGAACAGATACTATAACATCCTTAACCGTACTATTGCTACTGGTAGGCGACCAAACGGCCCGTATCTGCTTGTTTGCCCGGTTGTCGAATACATAACACCGTACTCTGTCATCCTCATATTCAACAGCTGTCTGGTAGTACATACCCTTCATAAGTTCGGACAATGTAGCGACATGGTAGAAAGAGATCTTCTTCCTGCGTCCGTCCTGCGGGCTGGTGGTCAGGCCACAGGAGCTGTAGAGTCCGGGTGATTCATGATTAACATCCGTAAGCATGTATACCGCTGCCCGGTCGATGCCTGAGGCAAGTATTTCGAGATAAGACCGGACCAGCCACTGTGCCTGGACCTTTTCGTTAGTAAGCCCTTCAATCTCATGAACACCCTGTGGGGATCCGGGATTGGAGTCGTAGCCAAATTCGGTAAACCACACTTCCATACCTGGAAAATAACGATCCCGGAAATCAGCTACTTTTTGGAGGCTGTACTTAAGCTTGCCTTCTTCCGGAGGAAGGGAATGGAATTTCCCTCCTTTCCGCTCGGTTCGGGTATAGTCATGGAAGTTCAGGACATCAAAAGGCAGGTCGCCATTCCGGTAGATGTCACACCAGAGCTTTACGCCCAGCACATAGGTTGTGTCGAGGGTAGACAAGCCTCCAAAGACCATTTTAGCATTCGGATCCGCATTTTTTAATCCGATGTTCCGTCCATACTTTTGCTGGTGTGCATCACAATCCGTACTGATCATGGCAGCATATTCAAACGGACTGAAATATTCATCCCGTCCTTTCCACCAGGTATCCTGCTCGTTCCATGTTTCATAGTAGTGTACCAGGTTCAGTCCGGATAGCCTGTATTGGGATTTGTGGAGTTTCAGAAGAGAATCATCAACTTTTGTCTTGCCATACCGGGCGGCAAACTGGAACAGGTGGTCGGCATGTGCCAGATACGACCCCGGGTATTCCGGATCAGCACCTATCGGGTGGGGACGTGACAGCCCGGTCCATTTCTGAGGTCTGTAGTAATCAATATTCTCTTTAAGATTAGCAAGTACATCGACATCTAAACGGTTGAGGTTCCGGTAAAAAATATCAAATTCAAAACCCGAATTTCCGGGGCTCCACATGGCTTCGTTGTTTGGATATTGCATGTCTTCCGTCTTGGAGTCGCTCCAGTTCCAGTTGTGGTACTCACGCACAAATCCAAAGGGAGCCAGCATATCTGCCGGGTCTGTATTGAACACATTTATACCAATTTTCTGCCGGGCTGTATAATCGGGTAAGGCCGCATTTTTTTTCGTTTCAAAATCCTTTTTTATTCCGGTTTTGACATTTCCTTTCACCATTATCTCATAAAACCGGATCCCGGAAGAGGGAACTTCCAGTAGTATGAATTGTACTTCTTTATTGATCTGGCTTGTTACCCATCCCGAGAGATAGGTTGTTTGCACCGAGTCGACCTGTATCCATGCAGAATCCTGAAAGATCTTGATCCGAATATAGGGCTGATCTCCAAATACTTTGGCACTGCTCTGGTAAACGGATACGGATTCTACATTTCCGGGAGATTTAAGGTCAACAACACATTGCGCCGGAAGATAGAGGGATTTCTCAGGTGTTTGCCAATAGGTTTTTGGTGTATACCCTTGTTCGGTCGCTGTTTTTTGTTGTTCATCTGCCACAAGCGAGATGTCCCCCTTGATCGACAGATTATAAATATTTTCTTTTCCAAGGAGGATGGTATTATTTCCGGTGATTTCAATACCGGAACTGTTGCATGAAGTGTTTACAAGAAACAGAGATACGACAATGCTTAAACAAAAAGATTTTGTGTTTAACAGGTAGTTGAAGGAATATGACATGTATAGTTATTGATTTATTTTTTCCCTGAGCAGTATCGGGGTATTACTAAAATTTTTATAAAGTCTGAATTCAGAAAATCCGTTTTTATTGGCTACAAGAAT
>JBNKDZ010000535.1:0-8336 GCA_050288525.1 Cyclobacteriaceae bacterium | reverse complement strand
GCAGGCGCAAACCCGTTGAAGAAAAAACAACCTGGGTGACGGAGGCATAGGCAAAGAGCATAGGGCTCAGATTAAGGCGTGATGAATTATAATTTGCTCATAGCCGCATTAAACCTTTTCAAAATATTTGAATAAACAGGGATTTTAAATCCCACTCAATCCTTTTCAATTCTAAATTTATCCGCTTCAGAAAAAAAGTGTGGAAACAGGATACAAATAGATTCAATTTTGATCTGAAAATTAATCAATTCCTGAAATGAAGCAGATATTAACTGTAATTATTCTACACACTTTACTGGTACAAGGGTATTGTCAGAGCGATCTTCTTGATGGATATGTCAGAGAAGGTCTGGAAAATAATCTTGCCTTAAAGCAGAAACAAAACGACTATGAAGAAAGTCTGTATGCACTAAAAGAAGCACAGGCATATTTTTATCCCAATATCTCTCTGAATGCCCGGGCAACAATGGCAGATGGGGGACGGGCCATTCAGTTTCCTGTTGGTGATCTTATGAATCCTGTGTATTCGACATTAAATGATCTGACAGAAAGCAATAATTTTCCGCAGATTGAGAATGAACAAATAAATTTCGTTCGGAGCTTTGAGCAGGACACACGGTTATCCCTCGTACAACCAATATTTAATCCCTCGGTTTATTATAATGCCAAAATACAAAAAGAGTTTACCCGGTCGGCTTCCATAGATCGGAAAATCTATGAGCGCAATCTGGTTGCTGAGATCAAAACGGCTTATTTTAATCATCTGAAAGCCAAAAAATGGCTTGAACTGCTGGAAGAAAGCAAAATTCTTATCGAGGCAAATATCCGTGTTAATAAAAGTCTATATGAGAACAATAAGGTGACCCTCGATTATATCTACAGGTCTGAAGCAGAAGCCGGGAGGCTGGAACAACAGATTGCCGAAGCCAGGAAAAATATTGATGTATCCGGCAGGTATTTTAACTTTTTGCTAAATAAGCCATTGGACAGTGCCATTACCGCAGACTGGGATATTGATAGTGATCTTCCTGAATATCCCGGGGTTGAAAACATTCAGCAAACGGCCCTTGACAGGAGTGAGATCCGGTTGTTGAATACGTATACCAATGCGAACGAACTAAATCAAAAGCTTAATAAAGCAAACTATCTACCTACTTTGTCGCTGGCAGCCGATTATGGTTTTGAAGGAGAAGAATACAATTTCAATTCAGACTCCGATTTTGCCATGCTTTCACTGGTATTGCAGTGGAATATATTTTCAGGCAATCAGCGAAATATCAGGGTACAAAAAACCCGGTTGCAGGGTGAGACATTAAAATACAGAAAGGAGGAGGTAAAAAAACAGCTTGAACTGCAGATAAATGCAGCTTTTCTGGATCTTTCAACCTCTTTACAGGCAATAGAAGCAGCAAAAAAACAACAGCGGAGTGCTGAACTAAGCTTCAAGCTCATCAACAAAAAATACAATGCCGGTCAAACAAGTCTACTGGAATATCTTGATGCTCAAACGACCTTAACAAATGCCCGTGAGAATTACTGGCTGGAGGTGTACAACTACTTTATTAAGATGGCTGACTATGAAAGGGAAATAGAGCGCACGATCTGACCAAATAATCTGAAATAAAATCAGGATCTGTATAAATATAATTCAACTTATCATGAAACACATAAAATCTATTGTCTTCACTATGTTGTCCATATATCTTTTTGCCTGTTCGCAAAAGGAAGAAGACACCGCCAAAGACCAGAGAATAAAAGTAGAAACGGCTACTGTACAGGAGGAGGAAATAACATTTCCGATACATGCTGTTGGAAAAGTATATGCAAAGGAAGAAGTAAAGCTGTCTTTTAAAACAGGGGGATTTATTAAAAATATACTGGTCAACGAAGGACAGAATGTTAAAAAAGGACAGGTGCTTGCTGTTCTCAATCTTTCGGAGATTGAAGCCCGGAGGAGTCAGGCAAGGCTGGGATTTGAAAAAGCACAACGCGACTTTGATCGTGCAAACAACCTGTATCGAGACAGTGTGGTAACGCTGGAACAGTTGCAAAATGTCGGAACCCAACTTAAACTGGCAAAAAATGATATGGATATTGCCGAATTTAATTATACACATTCACGTATAACAGCTCCGTCGGATGGAAGAGTGCTTAAACAGTTAAGTGAGGAAAACGAACTCATTGGATCCGGATATCCGGTATTTCTTTTCGCTTCGATGGCTGAAGATTGGGTAGTTCGTACAAATCTGGCCGAATCGGACATTTTTCGTATCGGTTTGAATAATAAAGCTGAGCTCTGGCTTGATGCTTATCCGGGAAGAAGCATACATGGATATGTGTCAGAAATCGGATCATCTGCCGACCCGTATACCGGCACATATGAGGCAGAAATCACAATAACGGAAAATAAATTAAAGATGGCCTCCGGGTTATTTGCCAGGTTTGACATTCTGCCGGATGCTAAAAACAAATTTGACGTAATCCCGCTTGATGCACTTGTAGAAGCAAACGAACATGAAGGTTTTGTATATGTGGTAAATGATTCTGACAGCGTGTCCCGGACAAAAGTTGATATCAGGGAAATCCGCAATGAGGCAATATATGTGATGTCTGATTTGCGCCAGGGAGATAAGGTAGTTACAACAGGTTCAGCGTATATCAATAACAGATCGACAATTGAAGTGGTAGACAAACCCGAAACGCTGACCTATAAGGATGGATCTATAACCAGGAAATAAATGAAAATCACAAAACAGGCCATACAGAACCATCAGTTTTCGGTGGTAGTGGTACTTCTTTTACTACTTGCAGGGATCTTTTCATTTTTGAGTATGCCGAGAACGGAGAATCCGGAGATATTGGTGCCGGGAGCTACGGTAGTCATCATTTATCCGGGTACCGGTCCTACGGATCTGGAAGAATTAGTGGCTGTGCCGGTGGAGGACGCATTGAATGAGATTGATGACATCAAGCAGCTTAATACCGACATAAGTGATGGTTTGGTGTCTATTAGCATCGAATTTTTTTATGGAACAGATCCGGATGATAAGTATGATAAGATCCTTCAGCAAATAAACGATGTAAAAGGTGATTTGCCTTCTGATATTTATGAGATACTGACACTACAATGGACACCTTCGGATGTTGCAATGATGCAATTGGCGATGGTTTCTGAAAATGCTGATTATCGCTTGCTTCATGAGAAAGCTGAAAGACTTAAAGAGGATCTCAAACGCATTAATGCTGTTAAAAAAGTTGAGATTGTAGCTTGTCCCGAACAGGATGTGCTGGTTTCGCTGGATATGGAAAAGATGGCACTCATGAACATTACAATTGATCATGTAATGAATGCCATCGCAAGTAATAATGCTAATATCCCCGGTGGTTCGGTGAAGCTGTCAGATAAAAGTTTTGGTATAAAAAGCAGTGGATCCTATCAAAACCTCCGGGAGATCCAAAATACAGTTATCAATTCGTATGAAGGAAGACTGATCTATCTGAATAACATTGCAGAAGTTACCTTTGCTTTTGAAGATGAAATACATATTGCGCGTTTGAATGGAACGAATGCCATTTACCTTACCATTAACCAAAAAGAAGGTAAAAACATCTTCCATACCCGGGATGATATAGAAGAAGTCCTATCGGGATTTAAAGCAGGTCTTGATGGAGATATTCTATTAAAAACCGTATTTGATCAGTCTGTGGATGTGGGTGAACGGGTAAATGGATTTTTGAAGAATTTATTTCAGGGAATAATATTGGTTGGAACAATAATTCTGTTGGCGTTGGGGTTCAGATCTTCAGTAGTGGTCATGATCTCCATACCTTTCAGCATACTTATCGGCCTTCTGATTGTGGATTACCTGGGTTTTGGATTAGAGCAAATGACCATAGCAGGCCTTGTGGTGGCTCTCGGACTGTTGGTTGATAATTCAATTGTAATGATTGAAAACATTAACCGGTATATTCAGAAAGGACAACCCTTGGCCGAGGCAGCTGTAAATGCAGCACGTGAGATCGGATGGCCCATAATTAGTGCTACAGTTACAACGTTGCTGGCTTTTATACCGATTGCCATGATGCCGGAAACTACAGGGGAATTTATCCGCGGACTACCTGTTACGGTGGTGGCGACGCTTGTAGTTTCATTAATTCTTGCACTCACACTTACACCCTTGTTGAGTACCTGGTTTTTTAAAACAAAAAAAATCCCTGTTGAGAGATCATCCCGTAAGAAAAAAACACTGTTGGATCGGTTTATTGACGGTCCATACCGGAATACATTGCAATGGGTTTTAAAAAACAGGTGGTCATCGGTTTCTATTGCTATAGTTGTATTTCTTATATCCATGTATTGTTTTCAGTTTGTAGGGGTAAGCTTTTTTCCAAAAGCAGAAAAACCCATGTTAATGATTGAAATAGAAACGCCGGAAGGGACAAATATCGATGGAACGGATAACGTGGTACGAAAAGTAGAGCAGGTTCTTGATACAATCGATATGATATCGTCTTATGCATCTAACATTGGTCATGGGAATCCACGGATTTATTATAATGTTTCGTCACACAATTATGCTTCCAACTATAGTGACATACTGGTAAAAACCGATTTTTATGAAATGGAGGCTTTCAGCAACCTGATCGGGCGTCTTCGTACCTATTTGAAAGATATACCTGGGGCCAACATAGCTGTAAAAGAATTTGAGCAGGGCCCGGATTCAGATGCCCCGATCATGGTTTATCTGAAAGGCGATGATCTTGATGTGCTTGAGGAGATATCAACGGAATTTGAAAACCTGTTGAACAGCCAGCCGGGAGCAGTAAATATCGAGAGCAACATGTCTAAATTGCGTACCAACCTGTATTTTAATATCAATAAGGAAAAAGCCAGCATGTACGGAGTTCCGGTCATCGAAATTGACAAGACCATACGGGCTGCTGTTGCAGGCTTATCCGTATCGAAATTTCGTGATAAAGAAGGTAAGGAATATAATATTGTTGTTCGGTTTCCGGAAAAGGATGATATCAAGGTGGAGGATTTTGATAATATCTATGTGAAATCCTTATCAGGAAGACTCATTCCTTTGAAGCATCTTTCAACCCTTGAGTTTAAGAAAGAGCCTGGTAATTTATCACGGTTTGATTTACAGCGATGTGTGATCCTGAGTGGCTATGTTGATAAAAACGGAAATATTGATGCAATAATGGCACCTGTACTGGAGAAGCTGGAGCATTACAATTTTCCATCCGGATACAGTTATCATATAGGCGGAGAATTGGAAAGC
Organism: Cyclobacteriaceae bacterium; assembly: GCA_050288525.1. Taxonomy (GTDB): domain Bacteria; phylum Bacteroidota; class Bacteroidia; order Cytophagales; family Cyclobacteriaceae; genus JBNKDZ01. The sequence continues at coordinate 3,048 of JBNKDZ010000535.1, read as the reverse complement.
CGAAATGACAGTTTTGGAGGGATGCAAATGGCTGTGATCATTGCGCTGATCTCGATATTTGCAGTATTGGTTTTGCAGTTTAAAAGTTACATCCAGCCTTTAATCATCTTTTCAGCCATTCCTCTGGCCATTATAGGTTCCGTTTGGGCCCTATTTATATCCGGATTTACATTTTCTTTTACCGCTTTTATCGGTCTGACCAGTTTGGTTGGGATTGTAATTAACAATTCCATAATCCTGGTAGATTTTACGAATCAGTTGAAGCAGGAAGGAAAAACTACACAAGAAGCGTTACAAATTGCCGGTGAAACCAGGTTTACACCGATAATTCTTACGACACTTACCACTGTAGGGGGATTACTTCCTTTAACACTTCAGGGAGGCACGATGTGGGCGCCAATGGGCTGGACGATAATCGGAGGATTGCTGGTCTCAACGTTTCTTACCTTGCTGATCGTACCGGCTTTGTATAGTTTATTTGAAAAAAAATAAATGACAGGTAATAAAAAAGGGAGATGTGTATCTCCCTTTTTAAACAATATTTTAGGTTCTGCCTATGCACTTTCAGTTTCCAGTCCTGCAGTTTGCTAAAACCAGGCATAGGATAAAAATTCAATTTAAGAAAATACGACACCTAAATGATGCGTATTTCTTAGATTTTGGCTTGTCAGGAATTTAACCATTCTTTAAAAGCAGTAGCTTTGGTTTTACTGATTGTTACTGTTTCATCAATTAAGGGATGGATATGCACAACCAGTTTTTGGTTAAAGTAGGGCTCTACTTTGCTTATACTCCATGTAGAAAGGATGAATTTTCGGTTTGCCCGGTAAAAATCCTTCGGTGAAAGCTGATTTTCCAGTGTATCAAGTGATTCATTCAGTATGTAACTTTTGTTGTTGTTCAGTTTAATAAAGGTGGTGCTTTCCTGCGAAAAAAAATAGGCAATGTCTTTTGTTTCAACCGGAATAAGCCCTTCACGGTAATATACCAGGAAGCGGGTTCGATAATTATTTCCTTTGAGATGTTTAATTAAAGCATCATAATCAGGTTGTGCAGAATCTTTTGATCCAAAATAGTCTTCATATTTTTTTATACTTTTTATAAGATCTTCTTCCTTAACTGGTTTTAAAAGGTAGTCAATGCTATAATGATTAAAAGCCTGAACAGCATATTCATTAAAAGCAGTAGTAAATATTACCGGTATCTTTAGATCCAGTTCAGTGAAGATCTGAAAACTCAGATTATCCGAGAGCTGGATATCCGAAAATATAAGATCTGGGAGCGGATTATTTTTCAGCCATGTGATTCCTTCTTTTACGCTTTCAATAACACCCAGGATCTCCATTTCTAAACCAATGCCGGTAAGTAACTTGATCATTTTCCTTGCTGCAGGGGCTTCATCTTCAAATATTAATACGCGCATGATTACAATTTATTGATCAGGGGTAGTTTAACAATAAAATCAGAGGATGTTTTAAGGATAATAATCTTCTTTCCTGAAAGATATTGATAGCGCTCAGTAAGGTTAGAAAGGCCAAAAGATGTACCATTTCCAAATGTTTCTTTCTCCTGAAGGTTATTCTTTACAACAATCCAGTCGTCTTCCACTTGTATAGATACATTGAGTTTTCGTTTTGAAGATATCTCATTGTGTTTTACAACATTCTCAAGGACGATCTGCATACTCAGAGGTACGATATGCCAGTCAAGTTTATCATCAGGGATATCAATATTGATGTTCAGATTGTCCTCAAACCGCATTTTTAATAAATTGGTGTATGAATAGGCAAACTGTGTTTCCTTTGATAGTATAACCCAGTTCATTTCCTGGTTGTCGAGCACATACCTGTATACATCTGACATTTCCTGAACGAGTTTTGTTGCTTTTGGTGGGTCTTCATCAATTATCTCAGACAAGGCGTTGAAGGTGTTGAACAGAAAATGGGGATTCATTTTATTTTTCAGATTATTAAAACGCGCCTCAATGCTGTCTTTCTTATACTTTTCAGCCTCAAGTGCCTTAACAGAAAGATCCATAAATAAAAACAACCGTTCGTAGTTGGCATTGATGAAATAAACAAACAACACAGTAATCATATACAGCATCCGGTGGGCATGACCATCAACACAAGGTCCGGATGGGAATTCGTTAATGTCAATCAAATGATAAAACTCTTTTGCCGGTATAATTATTATCATAGATACTATTGTAGTAGAAAGGTATCTTATAAAAAGCTTTTTCTTTTTATTCTGGCCATTTTGACACTTTTTTTGAAATTTTATAATCAGATACCGGTTGGAAATCCAAAGCAGAAAAATGATGGCTGTGATATATGTCAGATCGAGAAAGAATTTTGGTATTTCGATTGGGTAATCAGTCAGGGCAAAAGCAGAAACAACCGAAAAGACAGGGATGGTAAATAGCTTCCATCTGCGTTCGTTGTTCAGAAATTGTTCATCACAAAATTTGCAATTAAATCGCTTAAACATAATACCTCCTCATTTTAAGTAAATGTAAGCAGATTAATAATATTTTTGAACGGGTAAATACTGAATGTACTAAAATGGACGTTAAACCTTCTAAAATTTAGTTGGATCAGCAAACAAAATGGAAAGCGTAAATATTGAACAATGTAGTATGGATGATTATAACCAGATCATACGGGATATTGAGGATTTTTGGGGAAATGACAGGACGTTACACATTCATCACCCGTTCCTGATCCATGAATTTGGTAATACTGCATTTGTACTAAAAGATCAGGGGATCGTACTTGCTTATTTATTTGGTTTCTTTTCTCAAACAGAAAACTCAGCATATGTACATCTTCTGGGTGTACGGGAAACACATCAAAACAAAGGTTTTGGAACATTACTATACAATCATTTTATCCGGATCGCCCGATCCCGGAAAATTGATAAAATCAAAGCAATTACCAAACCGGTAAATACCAAATCAGTTAATTTTCATAAAAATAAAATCGGTATGGAACTTCTTGGAGAACCAAATGATAAGGGAATAAATGTTGTAAAGAATTACTCAGGCTA
>JBNKDZ010000534.1:0-4873 GCA_050288525.1 Cyclobacteriaceae bacterium | reverse complement strand
AACACCCGAAATACGCCAGATGTCGGTGTTGTGGTGCGCGCACCATCCACGGGCGCCATATACCTGTTGAGCCGATTCCTTGCCGGTTTCAGAAAGTTCGCGAATCATCTCAAATAATGGCTCATGCGTTTCGGAAAGATTGGTGACCTCGGCAGGCCAGTAATTCATTTCTGCATTTATGTTGATGGTATATTTGCTGTCCCATGGAGGCATAAGTTGGTGGTTCCAGATACCCTGTAGGTTTGCCGGCTGATTGCCAGGCTGTGAACTTGATATCAGAAGGTATCTGCCAAACTGAAAGTAAAGCGCCACCAGTTGCGGGTCATACCCTTCATTGAATTGCACAAGCCGAACATCTGTGGGGTTTTGTATTGAATCCGTGTTCCCCAGGTCAAGCTGCACCCGGTCGAAATATTCTCGGTAAATTTCGGTATGTGCTTTTTTCATTGATGGGTATTCTTTTTGATATGCTTTCTGCAAGAAATCCCTGCATACCTGTTCTGCATTCCCGGAAATATCCCGGAAGTTTTTGAAATTGGTGCCGGTTGAGATAAATATCGTTACATCATCCGCATTTGAAATGATCAGGGAAGAATCTGTCTGTTGAAGTGATCCGCCATTGATGCGGGGTTTAACGATGGTCATGAATTCCACTTTTCCGGTTTTGTTTTCGAGGTCTGAAGTCGTTGCAGTAAGGATCAGCTCGTCGTTTTTTACCCGGATCGACTGTTTTTTGTGCGGTGAACTCATTCCCAGCGTACAGGAAACCGATTCGGACTTATCCGCTTTCAGGTGTACCAGTATCACATCATCAGCAAAGGAGGAGAGGACCTCTCTGGTGAAATGAATTCCATTTTGCTGATATTTTACTGTAGATATTGCATTAGCGATATCCAGATCACGGTAATATTCTGTGACGGAGGAGGTATCACTGAAGGAGATGTTCAGGTCGCCGACAGGTTGGTAACACATTCCTGCGTTGCTTTCAGTACCCGGACTAAACGGCAGGTATTTACCGGCTATTTGCTGAGCTTCTTCATATTTTCCTTCGAAGATCAGTTTTCGTATTTCAGGAAGATGTTCGCGGACAGCTGACTGGATATTATTTCCCGGTTCTCCGGCCCATATTGTTTCTTCGTTGAGTGAGATCTTTTCGTTGTTGATATCGCCATAGACCATGGCTCCCAGTCGTCCGTTACCCACCGGCAATGCTTCTTCCCAGATCTTTGCGGGTTGGGTGTACCACAAAATCATGGGATTATTAGACAGGTCAGAGTCCTGAATTGTTTTTTCTGAACATCCAGTGACCGTTAGAAATAATACGGACAGGATAAATGCATATTTGATCATGAATATTTGGGTTTAGTACAAAATAGTGTGCATCAACAATGTGTTATTTTGATTGTTGATCAAGCCAAATTTAGCAATCTTATTTTAGAATGCGGATCAGGGAGGTTTTTTTTTCGCATAGCGTTGGTAGAGACGCGATTCATCGCGACTGATAGCACATTTTAACCCCTTCGTTAAGAAACATTTTGACTTTCAGAGAAGTCACGGATCAGTCAGTAAATATGGGGAGAAGAGAAAAATAAATCGTTCCATTACTGAAAGAAAACGGATGGCAACACACATCAGAAAGCGGTATTCCCGGATTTTGAAATATCTTCATCAACCAAGGGAAATAAATAGCAAAAAGCCATTATAAAGCCGTCATTCAGAGGAACTTTCCCGAAGGGCTTGTGACGTAGGAATCTCCATCTATTCGAAATAGCACTGGCAAAATGCTATCCTGATCCTAACTGAAGGAGATTCCTACGTCGTAACCGGCAATTATTTCCTATCGTCAATAATTACAGGAAACTCCTACCGATGACAGATTGGATTTTGTCGTCTATTTCAACCTGACAGGTCTTTGGACGCTGTCAGGAAAATTACACTAATAATTTAAATTTCAACTGGCGCGGGGTTCATCAGGTAATCGGAAAAGGTCTGTCATCCAAATTTGTGCGTTTTGAAAAAATGTTATCTCTCTGAATGACGGTTATTTGTTGTTTTTTTGTAGATATGATCCGGTAATATGCCCTCATTTTTTACTCTAATCCCCAGAAATACCGATTGATCCGAAGTCACATATTTATAGAAAATAACAGGAATACAGACCAGACCCCGGCAGGGGTCGTATGTAAGCGAATTGGAGATTCACGTCCAGGTCAATTCCTCTTGCAAAATACTCAAACTCCAAACTGTTTTGGGCCCTGTGCGCTATGCGCTGTGCTCTTTGCCTCATTCCGCCAGGTTATCCAGCAACCTGACCAAAAGCTCATTGGTCTGGGTACACAGGCCTGTTTTTTGAACGATCTCCTCTTCTGATTGGATGTAATCGTCCGGAACCAGTTCGTTCCGGCAGTTTTCGATCAGGCCGGCGATGGATTCAGGGGTGGTTTCCAGGTGGAACTGTAGTCCGACTACCCTGTCATCATAGACAAAAGCCTGATTCATACAGACTTCCGAAGATAATAGATGGGTGGCTCCCTGGGGTAGGTCGAAGGTATCGCCATGCCAGTGGAATACATTTGCTGATTGAGGAAAATCGTTTAGCAACAGGTGGTTTTTGCCTTGATCAGACAGAGATACCGGGAAAAAGCCAATTTCTTTCTTCGGATTGGGATAAACCTTTGCACCCAAAACTTCCGCCAGCAGCTGGGCACCCAGACAGATGCCGAGGATGGTTTTCCCTTGTTGGATTGCTTCACGGATAAATGTTTTTTCTGCTTTCATCCAGGCATATTTATCTTCATCATACACCCCCATAGGACCTCCCATGATGACCAGCCAGTCGTATGTATTGTGAGCGGGCAGGTTGTCGGAGGAATAAAGCTTTACAGGAGAAATGGAGTGTCCGTGTTGATCTGCCCATCGGGCGATGTAGGCGGGGCCTTCAAAGGGGACATGCTGAAGATATTTGATGCGTAACGATTTCATGTGGTTTTTGCAGATTTGAGACAAACTGAACAATTATACACCGAAAAATACGGTTGAAAAAAAGAGGACACAACAAGGCCCTCTTTTTCGGATATAACAAAGATAAAAAAATGTTACTTCCCGCCAACCATGACAAGGTCGTTTACCACAATTTCAGTGATGAATTTTTTGTCGCCGGACTTGTCCTCATACGAACGGTACACGATTCTTCCGTCAATAGCCACCTCATTGCCTTTGTGCAGGTATTTCTCTACAACATCGACGATTTTACCCCATAAAACGATGTTGTGCCATTGTGTTTCGGTTATTTTCTCGCCTTTGGCATCTTTGTACATGTCGGATGTGGCAAGGGAGAAGCTGGCTTTGCGTTTTCCGGAGTCGAAGCTGACTATGTCGGGATCCCCGCCCAGGCGGCCGATTAGTAGTACTTTGTTTCGTATCGAAGTCATATCGTTTTGTTTTGGTTATAAAAAATCGTTTGTCAAAGGTCGTTTGGTTGAGTTGTTTCGTTTGACAGATCAAAGTACGTCAGAAAGAAAAATCCGTGTCGTATGATTAATGTTTACTTACGTTTAACATACGTTTGTTGACGTTTGTAAGCGTTTGTTAACGGATAGGATTATTGGCCGATTCTTTTTTATGATGACAAAAAATATGAGAAATGATGCAGAATTCATCAACAACAGTTCAATTTTCCTTTTGCCAGATACTCAAACCCCAAACTATTATTGGGTCATAACGGCAGTAAAACCAAGGAAATTTATACCAGAGGGGCTTTAATAGCATAAGAAATATTAAAAATCCGTTGGATTCATTATTTTAGAGGTATTGACATAATGGAAATATAGGTAACTGGTACGTATACAGAGTTGTTGAACGAAACCTCCTTACAGTCGGTAAAATTTTCAGGAATGATTAAATTAAATACATACTAAAATTTAATCAACATGAAAAAAAAGAATCCCTAAGAGCGCGCTTCATCCGGGAGATGGAGATTCGCAATTACAGTCCGAGAACAATCAAAACATATGTGTCAATGTTGGCCCGGATATCCGGATATCATCATCAATCACCCGACAGGATTACAGTAGAGCAGATAAAAGAATACCTTCAATATTGTAAACAGGAGAAAGGTTATTCAACTGCTACAATTAACCAGACAATTAGTGCCATACGAATACTACATCAGGATGTGTTAGGCAATAAATGGGAAGAGATAAGGATCAAAAGACTCAGGACAAGTCGTCAAATGTCACCCCGGAATCAATGAATTACAGCAATAGAATGCCCATAGATATTCCGGCATCGTCCAACTCGTTGTATAAAACATTTTCATCCATTTTCATTTGATAATTCTCTCGTTTATCACTCAATACTTTCTTTTGTTAGCTCCCTTGGGTATATTCATGAAAACATTTTATACAACACTATACTGTTGTGTTTAATTATAAGAGCGAACTGCAAACCAAAAAATTGAGATAATAAAGTAAGTTAGATAGGATAATATGAATTGGCAAAAACTTTCAGGTAAAGAGTATAATCTTATTTGGGATAAATTTTACAAAGAGTTTGATTTCAAGCCAAGTGTGAATATATTTTCTGCAATTCAAACCAGACTACCTTTATTGAAACTGGATATATTTAAAATATGGCTTGATTATCCCGATGAATATTACAATAAGTTCATTGATTTAGGTGAAAAGCTATTATTGGAAATATGTCAACCAGAAGATTTAATATATACTCTTGATTGGCAACATGATTGCTTTAAGTTTAATCCACATAATGGATTTAAAGAAACAGGCTTATTTACACCTGGACTGATTCCTGATGGCGATTACTATATATTCATTACACCAAATTTCCAAAATATGTGGTTTGGACATCCTTG
>JBNKDZ010000533.1:0-2566 GCA_050288525.1 Cyclobacteriaceae bacterium | reverse complement strand
GGAAGAGGGGATTACCTATAAAATCGAAGAATCCCTGAAAAGTGTCGTAGGAATCGAAGAAATAAATTCCACCTCTTCTGAAAACATCGCTTCAATATCGATTACCACGCTCGAGAATTATGATATTGACGAAATACTTACTGAAGTAAAAAATGCTGTTGACAGGATCAATTCATATCCCGAATCCGCAGAAAAACCTGTTGTCTTCAAACAAAAGCCCATTGACAGAGCCATATTTATCAGCTTAAGTGGCGATGTTGACCTGATGACACTTAAAAAGACAGCAGAAATCATTGAAGATGACTTCCTGAATTCAGGGCTTATTTCACAAGTCTCCCTTACTGGATTTCCCAACCTGGAAATATCGATTGAAGTAAGTGAAAGCAACCTGCTACGATACGGGCTCACTTTTGATGAAGTTGCTGCAGCAGTACGGATGAACAACCGGGATATCTCGGGAGGATCCATTAAAACCATAAATGAGGAGATCCGGATCAGGGCCAATGCCAAACAATTTGATCCTTCCCTGATAGGTGAAATTATTCTTCGTGCCAGTAACGACGGAAGCAGGATCTTGCTGCGCGATGTTGCCACACTGAACATGCAATTTGCGGATGTGCCGAATAAATTCTTTGTAAACAACAAAGCTTCCGTATCTATTCTGGTGTCAAAATTGCCTGAAGAAGACCTTCAGGAAATTTCAGTTTTTGTAAATGATTATGTTAAGGAATTTAATGCAACGACTGAAAACATGCAGTTATCAGTCACCTTTGATTTCCTCAGCATGCTGATGCAACGACTTGACCTCCTTACTTCAAATGGAGGGCTCGGTCTGATCCTTGTTCTTATATCCTTAGGTTTCTTTCTCAGTCTCCGTCTATCGTTCTGGGTTGCTCTGGGTATACCAATCAGTTTCCTTGGTATGTTCATCCTGGGAAATATGTATGGCATTACCATCAACATGCTTTCACTATTCGGAATGATCCTAGTTATAGGTATCCTGGTCGATGATGGCATTGTGATTGGAGAAAACATTTATACCCACTTTGAAAAAGGTAAATCCCCGAAAAAAGCTGCTGTTGACGGAACTATGGAAGTGTTGCCTGCGGTATTTACTTCTGTAATGACAACCATTGTGGCTTTTGTTCCCCTGATGCTCCTCGATAATGACGGGAGGACCAAAGAAATGTCGGTGGTTGTAATAGGATGTCTTTTATTCTCTCTGGTTGAAGCATTCTTTATTTTACCTGCCCACCTTGCCAATCCGAAGGTCCTAAGCAGACGTGAAAAAGAAAACTCCTATACCCGGGTAAGAGCTAAAATTGAAGGAGGAATAACGCTTGTACGAAAAGTAATTTACCGAAAAGCTCTTAACTGGCTGATTAGATGGCGATGGCTGGCAGTGTCTTTTCCAATAATATTTTTAATGTTGATTTTTGGTATGTTCAAGGGAGGTATCATCGCGTCAACCATTTTTCCAACGATCCCCTTTGACCGTTTAAATATAAATATTGCTTTTAAACCGGGAACAAGAGAAAATATCACCCAGGAATACCTTGAAAAGTTTGAACGTCAGGTATGGGAAGTAAACGAAGAGTTGCGCCAGGCACGTAATGAAGATGATTCACTCATACAGTTTACAAGTATTAACCTTGGAAGTTCTTTTGACGGTGATGAATCAGGAGGCCATGCGGGAAATGTAAGCATCAGCTTTTCCAACCTGGAAAAGAAAGATATATCCAGCCTTTCAATAGCCGACAGCATACGAAAGAAGATTGGTATCATAAGGGAAGCTGAAAAATTCTCTGTAGGAGGCTCTAACCGCTTTGGAACACCGATATCCATTGCGCTTACAGGCATTGAACTGGACGACCTGAACGAGGCAAAAACTCTTCTTCAGGAAGAATTGAAAGGCTTTCCCCAGCTAAAAGATATAAAAGACAACAGTGCGGTAGGTATGCGTGAACTGGAGATTGAACTTAAACCTCTGGCATATTTCCTCGGATTTACCCATAATGACATCACCAGGCAAATACGTCAGGGATTCTTTGGAGAAGAGGTTCAGCGCCTTCAAATCGGTTCGGATGAAGTTCGGGTGTGGGTCAGATATCCCATTGAAGACCGGCTGCGTATAAGCCAGATGGAATCTATGAAGATCAAAGGTCCGAACAACCAGGAATTTCCGCTGATCGAACTCGCCAACTATACGATCAAACGCGGGGTGATCAATATAAATCATTTTAATGGGAAAAGAGAGATCCGTATTGAAGGAGACCTGGTTGATCCGTATGAGTCTCTTCCTCCGATAATAGAAAAGATCGAAAAAGAAGTCCTCCCTCCGATTCTGGCCAAATACCCGAACATTTCCTATACCATGGAAGGACAAAACCGCCGGAGAGAAAAAGAGCTTAGTTCGATGCTGAAAGTATATCCTATATTTTTCGGCATAATGATCTTGCTTATCGTCTTTGCTTTCCGGTCGTTTTATCAGGCATCTCTTATCCTGATGCTTATTCCGATAGGGATAGCATGTGCCGTAATAGGCCACTGGTTCCACTCTGTTCCT
>JBNKDZ010000532.1:0-14084 GCA_050288525.1 Cyclobacteriaceae bacterium | reverse complement strand
CTTATTATTAAAGATATCATCTATGATGGCCCCTACTTTGATCCTGGTCTCCTGGATAACAGATCCGGCGTTTTCGTTGTGCTATGTGAACCCGACCTAAACAACCTTAGTATATTGCATGTTGAAGAAAGTGACAAGATCCGGTCTCGAATAGAGCATCATAATAAAAAGGCCCTGTGGAATAACAATTGCAAAGGAAAACTATTTTATATAGCTTATTATTGTGACGCCGCAACACGAATTACCATAAAGCGCCAGCTAATTGATCATTACAACCCGAAATGTCAGGAAATCTATAAAGAAAAAAAACCTGCCTGATGCAGGCTTTTTTTCTTTAGACATTCTAAAACTGTCTGATGCGCTGATATTTAATCATATTCAGCATGAGATCCCACAGATGTTCATATGGAATAATCTCAATCTCTGTAAATGCATCACCTACCACCGGTGTCTCCTGCATTTTATTAATTAAATACCTGCTTTTCATCTGGACCATCTTAATATCCAGACTGTTTTCAACAACTATATTCAATAGCTTGAAAAATGTCCGGGTACGATAGCTGAAGTTTTCCTTAAAATGATTGGCCATATACTTTTTCAGAGCATCTCTTCGCTCGATAAGCGACTTCAGCTCTCCTCTTTCAACATAATACAGAAACTGAAGAATCAGAACAGCCACATTAAATCCTTCTTTATCTTTGTCATATTCCGGTACCTGCTCAAGGAAACTGGCATAATTGAAATTACGCATGTAGAAGTTGCCTGAATAAGCATAATGTAAATACGCATTATAAAGCTTCCATCTTTCCCGGGCATCCGGAGACAATTTCAGGAACAATTTACTTTCAAAGACCTGGTCGATAATCTGAAAGGCTTTTTGATATTGTACACCATGCATGGCAAGCAGGAAGTAATTTTCCATATAACTAAACCAGTTGGAGGAATTGGGATCAAACAATTCCAATTGCTGCTCGGCATACTCAAGTCCTTTTTTCAGATCTTTGGATCTTAAATACGCATATGCCTGAGAATAGGCAATATGTCGCTTATCAAGACGATACGGATTAATTTCCTTCCCTTCAAATTTGCCTGTATTTATTTCTGTAAGAAACGGAATAATGCTTTCAAAATCCCCTATTAATTCAAGGTATAATAGTTTTAACTTATAGAAATACTCGAAAATATTGTATGAATTTGTTTCTTTCCAGAGTTTATAAAGCAAATCAATCTCCTCGGTGGTTTTTTCAAGATTTTTCTTTCTTGAATTCACCGACTTAACGACCATCATCTTAATATAATAATACCTTTCTCTGGCTGCCTGTTCCTTGGCATACAAAACGCGTACTTTCTCAAGCTGCTCTATGGTATTATCAAACAAATGTGGTTGACAGTTATTACTGTAAATCCCTACCAACTCTTCCAGAGAAGCAACAATATGTTTTGTAAATTCTCCTCTTTCTGCTGTTGTCAGTGCTTTGAGCACAAGGCTCTTGGCAATCTTCTTTTCGCTGGTAAACAACAACATCTTTGCCTGATGTAGTTGTTGAACACACTCCTGTTCATACTGATGTGAAACTTTCTGATTGCTGTCTGTAAAATCCAGAAAAAATGTGTGATTTAATAGTTTCTGTTTTAATCTGGATTTCAACATCCGGTACCGGTCATCCTGACTGCTTGTGCCATAAATCAGATTCGATGCGTCATCATCACTCTCTACAATCCCTTTCTTAATGTATCGAAAAAAAATGTTTTCTTTACTTGAATTGTCATTAATACTTTTCAACTCCAATAGCGGATACTGCCGCTGCTTCCTCTTAGAAATAATTCTAACTAATCTTTTTAAATCCTCCATGATTTTATAAGGTTAGGTTCAATGCTTTAATGTTTAATGTTTAACGTAAAGGATATATTTTATCCTGCTTTTGTAAAATTATATTAAAAATAAACACAAAATAAAATCAAATTGTTCTTGTGGTTAATCAGATACCTCTTATGTATTTTTAACGAAATAGACAAGGGTATTATATATTCATTTAGTATAATTTTACTTTCTTCTTTTAAAAATATATCGTGTTGTATCACAAAAATCACAAATTTATTTAAAAACACAAATACCGCCTTACAAAAAAAAGCAATTAAATAAAAGTGAGAATACACGATATATTGTGCAAGTTATCTAATAAAACTTAAAAAATCAACCCAAAATATTGATTAGTAATTGATTATAAATCTATTGATAATGGTAAAAAAGTAAAATTACCATTTCCACTGTACCTGCACACCCAAATATGATTTTCTATTGCCATCAATTTGGTCGTTCCCCGACCCGATAATTTCACGATCTATATATTTTGTCCGGGCAAATTTTAGCCAAAAAATAATTTTATCTGACCATTTATACCCCGAAGTAACACAAAAACGAACCCCGCTTCCATGGAACATGGAAATAGTATAAACTTCATACAAGTCCTTTTCATACAGGTATATCCGGTTGTCAAATCCTGCATTAAAAACTGCAAACCTAGAGGAAATAGAAATTTTTTTTAAATTCATATTCAGGTCCTGTGCCAACACAAAACCATTATTCCTGATTTGACCATTATGAAAAGAGTTCCATTGCACAATCGATCCCATCGAAAACATCTTACCTGTCATGCATTTCAAACCAATCCTGAAATTATTCCGTGTATAATACCCAACATCCTTCTCTGGTTGCTGTCCGCCATCCATATTCCTTGCTTTACGTTTTTCCGTTTGTCGAAATTCCAAACACACCTTTCCGGAAATTTTATATTGTACTGAACAATAAAATGAATGTCCGTCTGAAGGACCGTTTACCTGATATTTCAACCAGGGGAACCTGAAAATATCTATGTATGCATTGATAAATATTTTTTTTAATGGCTGGATTTTCAGTCCCCAGTAGGTTCCTGCCTCATTATTGATCTCTGAATTTTCGCCGTATGCGTTTCCATGAATAGAATGATATCGCTCATCGTAATGTCTGTGAACAACCGCAAATTGTATATTTCGCCCGAAGGACGCAATCAGTCCAAGAATATACGCCTTACCACCATCTCCCGTATAAGCCATTTCTCCAAAAGCATAACAATTCCGTAAACGTGCATTAACATACATGCTTCCGGCAATAAGTTTGTTCCCCTGAAATGCATATTGATTATCCATTCGTTTATCAGGCTTAATTGTATGGTTATAACCTGTGCTCAACATATTTATACCAACATCTGCTTTATCTGCTGAATAATGCACATTAAATCCAAATGATTCCTCCCGCAGTTGATCTCTTGAAGATTCTTCCGTATAAGTACGATGCAATCCTGAAGTTTTGATGCTTTTAACAAATTTATCTCCCTCCGGTGTATAAAGAACTGCATCCCTGTTCACCATGGAATAAAACATGGTACAATTAATACCGGATACAACATCAGCTGTGATAGCCATTCCACTAAAATCCTTGTTTTCACGAGCCGATCGGATGGGACGAATACCGCTTTTTATCTTTCTGACTGAAGAGGCCGGCTCATTACCTGTTCCTGTTTTCATCCCTGATCCGAATATCAGCCCCTGTCCGAATCCAAGACTGAAATCTCCTGCAACAAGATCTTGTACCCTTCCGAGCTTTCGTATCAGAATATGCATTGAATGATAATCAAAAACATATTTATTATTACAAACATCCAAACCATACCTTTCTCCCGGATCCTTTTCAAGCGTTATGCCAAAGCTGTATTTTTCGGTTTTGATATATCTGTACCGGACAAGTAACCTCATCGGATCACCAGGATACACAGCATATCCTTTGCTGTCCTTTGTGCCGAAACCTTTTTTCTCCTCTGGCACCATCTGCATCCTCAGCATCAAATCATGTCGATCAGGGTTATTTATGTGATATCTGAACGGCTTTTTCGCATAATCTGTCTTCTCCACATTTATAAAAGGCAATAACTTTTGAATGGTAAGGCTGTCGAATTCATTTACTGCTATCAATTCGAAAACACTTAATAAATCGCCGAATTCCTGTCTGTACGACAGAAAACTGTTGATCTGTATATCAGAAAGAAAATATAATCGTTCAAGATCTTCTCTTGTTGCCTCATTCAGATTTAAAGGGTGTATGTAAAAATAATTCAGATATTCAGGCAATTCGGACAAATCAGTCTCATCCATCCCCTCCTCAGGAAACTGATTGCCTATTATTTCAGTATCTGCTTCGATCTCTGATAGTTCTTTCTGGCAAAAACAAGGTGTGATTAGTACTAATTCAAAAAAAATATTCCAATACAAAAAAATATACTTCATGAAGATTTGTGAAAATTAATGGTTAATGATAGCTGATGTGATATTCCCATTACCGGATTCGCGCCATAACCATAGTCAAAAATAAAACGCTTTATTTCAACACCCAATCCGAAAAAGTTTGAATATGGCCTGGTGTTCAGGCCGGCTCGCAAAAAAATTGTGTCCCTGACCCGATACTCAATACCTGCAAGTATCCGCTCATCGAACCCCATGTCTTTACTTACATTTACATGTATCCTGAAAAATTCAACCGGAATATATGTCAATCCGGCTTTCATGATAATGGGCAGCATGAATTCATCACTCCCTAGCGCTGATTGTGAGACGTTGCTTATGGATGCCCCAAAAACCAGCTCGGGCAACAATTCCGCCACTCCACCGACATCCACCGAAAATGTTCCCTTATTCCCGTAGTCCATTATGCCTACCTGAAAATAATTCAGCCGGGCACCCAAACCAACAAAACCGGTTTTGTGCGCAAAGGAGCATGAAACTTGTTGCTCATTATAATATTCATCTCCAAACCGGACAGCCGAAATCCCGCAATTACCCCAGGTATTATGCAGGACAAATCCCAATGCTTTGGAATTTAAACCTTCCACACTATTCCGGTGCAGAAAGGACGTAAAAACAGAACTATTCCCTGAACCCGCCAAACCGGCAGGGTTATTAAAAACAGACCAATGATCTGAAATTGTAACATTGGCATTTCCCAGAGAATATGATTTTGCTCCTATCACAAAATCGCCTGATTGTGAGGTTGATTTGATTGATATAAGCAAAAAAATTACGATTAAAAAATAATTGCTTTTCATATATAGTCACAATAGTAACATAACCATATATAAAAACCAAAAAAATTAAATGATTTTGTTAAATAATTTAATTATTCCAACATCACACAACCAATTGACCCTATTCAGTTTTTAATGGCATAAGGTGCTAACGCGTTCTCTTATCTCACAGTGCGTCTGGCACTTCTATTCAGATCTGGTCCATTCGGTAGTTCTGCCAATCAGTGAAATTCCGATATAACCTCTGACAAATAAAGTTTTATTGTCATTTAACTTGATAATACAGCTATAAGTCTTACCGGTTTGAGGATCGTATATTTTTCCATCTTCCCATTGATCCTTATCAAAAACAAAATCCGACAACAGCACCATCCCGATTTTTTTCCTTTTCCGTAATTCCGGATCAGGATTTTTTACGTCATATTCAGGCACATCCGGATCATTTTTATACCATACGAGCTTTCCGTAATACTTATTATGCTCTTTGTATATTTTTATTTTACCATCCTTATCTTCTGTATTCCAAATCCCCACAATATCATCAGGTTTATTCTGCGCCATAACATTCAGACAAATAAACATCATAAAAAAGACCCAAGAAATGGTTTTTTGCAGATAATTCATATATATATCATTTAATATTCAATGGGTAAAAACAGTAACGTTTTGTAATTTAAAATATTAAAATTTAAGTAAATCAATTATGATGAAAAAAAATCAGAGATCGTTTTGAAAAAAAACAATTCAAAACAATAAAAATCAAAGATCAAAATTATACTTTTCCAATATCATTAGCAAATATTCAATAATTACTATATTTGTTAATAATTTTATTCTATTATTGAAATTTACAGTTTAAATACCATATTTCTTTTCATAAAATTGAAATATGTTTTAAGATTACGTATAAGAATTAAAGGTTTTTCTTATATACTATAAAAAAAATTAAAAAATCACGAGACTGATCGAATAATGTTATATAGCTGAGTAATAACGACTAATCGAAGAATAGGTTGCGTAATAGATCGTTATTTTGAACATTCAATATGATTTTTATTGTTTTGAAGCATATACTTATGGTTACCTCTATTAAAGAACATGTATAAAAGATTGAGGGCAAAATGAAAGACAATGAAGTTTTAGTAAAAATTTCGAAAGGCGAAGAAGATGCCCTTGATTACCTGTATAAAAAGTATTACAGGATGATGACAAATCTTGTTTTGAAAAATAATGGCACCGAACAAGAGGCCAAGGATACTTTTCAGGATGCGTTGATCGTTTTTTGGCAAAAAGCAGCAAGTGGGAATTTGGTGTTGACGTCGAAAATAAGTACTTTTTTATACAGTATATGCCTTAATTTATGGCGTAAAGAGCTCGAAAGAAAAAGCAGGCTAATCCACGAACAACAGGATGGTTCTGAGTTTATTCAACACGAGCAAAAAGAGAAAATTAAGATCATCCATGAGTGCATCAACCAGATGGGTGATACCTGTAGAAAGATTTTGTCATATCATTATTTTGATGGACTGTCAATGACAGACATCGCAGAAAAATTAGGATATGCAAACACTGATACGGCTAAAACTAAAAAATATAAGTGTAAGCAAAAATTATATCAGTTGGTTAAGTCAAAGTATTCGAAGAGTGACTTTTTAGATTAAAACTATGAATAATAACCTGTTCAACGAAGAATTAGTGAGTAAATATCTCGACAACGCGCTTTCAAATATTGAAAAGCTCGATTTCGAGAATCAACTTGTTAATAATCCTGCTCTGAGAGAAGAATTTAATATTCAAAAAGACATTATCGATGCCATCAGGGAGTCAAGAAGACTTGAATTAAAAAGCAGATTAAACAACATTTCTGTGAGCACTCCGCTTGTACATACCACCGGTTTCAAAGCAGCAAGTGTTGCAACAATTTCAGGTATTATTGGTATCACGACATTCTTCCTGATAACTGATTCAGGAGATCTGGGCCTTTCAGAAATCGATCTGACCCAGAATCAAACTGTGTTGATCCCTGAAGGAGAAATTCCGGAAGTGCCGGAAACTATTACTCCTGTGGAAAGTGTTGAGGAAAGCATACCGGAGCCTATAGAAGAACCGATTGTTGCTGCCGAATCCGCCAGCACACCGACAAATGTACCGAAAGCTGTTAAACCTGACGTTATACAGCCTGAAATCTCCGACACATTTGAAGAGAACCCTGTTACTGAAGACCTTGGATTTGAATCTCCGACAAATTCGCTTAGCGACATCGAGGAAAACACAAATAACAAACTGGAAGTCGCTCCTATTAAGGACAAAAAGAATAAATTCCATTACAAGTTCAATGAAAATAAATTATTCCTTTATGGAGATTTTAAAGACATTCCTTACGAAATAATTGAATTGAACACCAAAGGTGATAAGAAATATTTTCTCTACTATGAAGGAGCATTCTATCACTTGCTGAAAGAAAATATAACCATGAGCCCACTGCAAAAAATTGAAGATGACAGTGTCGTAAGCGAACTCATGATTATTCAGCAAAATAAGCTACGATAACAATATTTATTAAATAAATCATAAGGTCCGGAACATTCCGGACCTTTTTTTTATATTTATTTTTTGCAAATTAAAGGTCATAATCTTTTTATTATTAGTTTTGCGGTTAATGCCCATGAAGCAAACTATAAAAAAGCGACGTAAAAAAAAGACACTCGGAAGTTATCCGTACATAAGTGTAATCTTTAGCATTACCCTCACATTGTTTGTGTTTGGTTTATTCAGCCTGCTTATTCTGTATTCTAATAATCTGAAAGACACGATACGGAATAACGTAACAATGCAGATCTTCCTGGATAAATTCATTACCGAAAATGAAAAAATAAAGATCAACCGCCTCTTATCACAGAAAGTGTATGTCGCCCGGGAAAACGGCAAAGCAGACATTGTTTTCATCTCAAAAGAGGAGGCTGCCAAGGATTTCATCAAGCAATCCGGGGAAGACTTTATTGAGTTTCTGGGCGACAATCCTCTACGTGATGCCTATGCAATCACCATTGCTCCTTCCTATCAGGTTGTTGACAGTCTTGAAAACATTAAAAACGAGATCGACCTCATAGATGGTGTATTTGAAGTAGTATATGTGGAAAGTCTTGTTCAGGAAATAAACAAGAACATTGCCATTGTCAGCATTATTCTGGTGGTGTTTGCCATTATATTGCTGATCACCATCGTAGTAATTATGAATAATACCATTAAACTGGCCCTGTTCTCCCAACGGTTCCTCATCCGGAGTATGCAATTGGTTGGTGCCAGAACAGGTTTTATTATTACACCCTTTCTAAAACGTGCTTTCTTCCATGGTTTATTGTCCGGCATTATAGCTTCCGGCTTGCTCTATGCCTTGGTAAACTACCTCCTGAATACGTTGAGTGAGTTGAGGCAACTACATAATGAAAAGGAATTGGTGATTTTATTTGCCGGCATCATTTGTACCGGGGTGATCATAGGGATCGGAAGTACCTGGGTTACGGTAAAAAAATATTTACATATGTCTCTCGATGAACTATATTAAATTATGAGCAATAAAGAAAAACTTGCATTCAAGAAAACAAACTATCTGTTGATGCTTGCCGGCATAGGTTTGTTAATTCTGGGCTTTTATATTATGACGATCGATAAAGAAGAATACGGATTTGGCGCATTGGGCCTGACCGTAGGACCTATCATCGTTGTTCTGGGGTTTGTTATTGAATTTTTCGCTATCCTGCACAAATCAAAAAAATAACCTATGAGCGTATTAAAAGCACTAATTCTTGGAATAATCCAGGGGTTAACTGAATTTCTGCCTGTCAGCAGCTCAGGACATATAGAATTAGGGAAAGTTCTGCTCAATGTACAGACCTCCGAAAATCTGTTATTTTCTGTACTGGTCCATGGTGCTACAGCCCTAAGCACTATAATTGTATTCCGAAAAGACCTTACTGACTTAATCAAGGGTCTGTTTGAGTTTAAATACAATGAATCATGGCAGTTCAGCCTTAAAATCCTATTATCCATGGTGCCGGTAGGCATTGTGTATCTGTTTTTCAAAGACGAAGTTGAGGCGTTATTTACAGGCAAAGTCCTGTTTGTCGGCATTATGCTGATAATTACCGGAGTCCTGCTTACTTTCACTTATTTCGCAAAAAACACCACCAGGGATGTCAGTTTCGGAAGATCATTTATCATAGGAATTGCTCAGGCTATTGCCATTATACCCGGAATATCCAGGTCTGGAGCAACGATATCCACTGCGCTCATTACGGGAGTTGACAAAGATAAAGCCACTCGGTTTTCTTTTTTAATGGTATTACTCCCGATCATCGGAGCAATGATGCTACAACTGAAAGAATACTTTGAAGGAGTGCCTGCTACCGACATTCCTGAAGCCGGCATCTCGCCTATCGCTCTTATTGTCGGATTCCTGTCTGCATTTATTGCCGGACTTTTGGCATGCACCTGGATGATTAAAATTGTCCGCAAAGGCAAGCTGATATATTTCGCCTATTATTGTTTTATCATCGGAGCAATTGCCATAATCGTTAGCATCGTATGAAACAGGCCGAACAACCTGAGGGTCAGATCCTGCTAATTGACAAAGAATATAAGTGGACTTCCTTTGATGTGATAAAAAAAATCCGGAACCTCCTCAAAATCAAAAAAGCCGGTCATGCCGGTACCCTTGATCCTTTGGCAACAGGTCTTTTAATCATCTGCACCGGAAAAAAAACCAAAGAGATCAACAATTTCATGGATATGGAAAAAGAATACGAAGGTACGATGGTGCTGGGCAAGACTACCCCTTCTGTCGACCTTGAGACCCCCTTTGACAGGGAATATCCTTTTTCGCATATCACACATGAAATGCTTGACGAAGCTGTAAATAAATTCCAGGGCAAGATACAACAGACACCCCCAATCTATTCTGCCATCAAAAAAGACGGAGACCGTCTGTACAACAAAGCCCGACGCGGAGAAAGCGTACATATCGAACCACGCGAGGTAGAGGTCAAATCCTTTACCCTTGAAAATATTAATCTTCCGGAAATTACCTTCCGGCTGGTATGTTCCAAAGGTTTTTATGTACGAAGTCTTGTCCGGGACTTTGCAGAAGCTCTTGAGTCCGGCGCCTATCTTAAATCGCTTCGGCGAACCCGAATAGGAGATTTTAACATCAAAAACGCGTTAATGATCCAAGATTTGCAAAAAAACGACGACGCGTAAATCATGAAAATGTATAATGGTCTGGACGGATTTGAAAAGCTGGAAAATGCTGTCGTTACAAGTGGCACATTTGACGGAGTTCATATAGGGCATCAACAAATCCTTAACAGGTTAAAGGAAGTAGCCCTGATGAACGACGGGGAGACGGTGCTCATTACCTTCTGGCCTCACCCCAGACTTGTGCTCTTTCCGGATGAACCATTATTTATGATCACCTCCATCGAAGAACGCGCCCGGATACTTCGATATAATGGCATCGACCACCTCATTATCATCCCTTTTACGAGAGAATTTGCAGAAATATCTTCAGATGCATTCATCAAAAATATACTTGTTGATAAAATCGGAACAAAAAAACTGGTAATCGGATATAATCACAGATTTGGCAAAAACCGTTCCGGAAGTTTTGACCAATTAAAGCTAAAAGGCCCTGAATACGGATTTGAGGTGGAAGAGATCTCAAAACAAATGATCGAAAATGTAAGTGTCAGCTCAACGAAGATACGTCATGCGCTGGAAACAGGTGATGTTAACACAGCTAATAAATATCTTGGTCATACCTTCAATATGACAGGCACGGTAATACGAGGAGATAAAATAGGAAGGCAGTTAGGATTCCCCACAGCCAACCTCCGCATAAACTTCAAACATAAACTGATCCCGTCAGAAGGTATTTATGCCGTTCGCATCTATGTGGATTTTAAACGGCATGACGGAATGCTGAATATCGGCTACCGGCCAACCTTTAACGGAACTGAAAAACGGATCGAAGTTCATATTTTTGACTTTTCAGATGATATCTACAACAAAAAGATCATGGTTGAGTTTTTTGAAAGAGTTCGCAGTGAGAAAAAATTCAATAATACTGAAGAACTTAAAGCTCAACTAAATCAGGACAGATCCGATGTTATACGCGCATTAAATAACAAATAACAATGAAAAAATCCACCATACATTTTGAAGTCGAACTGGACGATCAGCATATACCGGAAAAAATTTCCTGGAATGCAACCGGCAGTCCGCAAGGAGATTCTTTAAAAGAAAGTAAATCCGTTAGCATCGCCGTTTGGGATCATGAAAAAAAGCATACCCTTCGTCTCGATCTTTGGGCTAAAGATATGCCTGTAGAAGAGATGAAGAAATTTTACATTGAATGTCTGGCGGGGATAGGTGACAGCATACAGCGATCCATAAACGATAAAAAAATGTCTGATGAAGTGCATGCCCTATGTGAAAAGCTTACCGAAATAGCAAAAAACAGCTAATGCCGGTACGGATTATCCTTTTAAAATATTTTTGAAATCAGGTCCGTTTTTTAACTGAAAAGAAGATTGTTTTAACCTGATTTATATCATGATTTTTATTTTTCACAATGCCTATATTGCCGCGCAACTTTTTATAACAACTCAAAATTTTTGATGATGAAAGGACTTAAGATCATAGTACTTGCAAAGCAGGTACCTGATACACGGAATGTCGGGAAAGATGCCATGAAGGCAGACGGTACAGTAAACCGGGCTGCGCTTCCTGCTGTTTTCAATCCCGAAGATTTAAAAGCACTGGAACAGGCATTACGTTTAAAAGACAAATATCCGGGAACTACCATTACCATACTAACCATGGGACCTGGTCGTGCAGCGGAAATAATCAGAGAAGGATTATATCGTGGAGCTGACAACGGATATCTGATTACCGACCGAAAATTCGCCGGTTCAGATACCCTCGCAACCTCCTATGCTATCTCGCTGGCCATTAAAAAACTTGCTCCTTATGATATCGTTATTTCCGGGAGACAGGCCATTGACGGCGACACGGCTCAGGTAGGCCCTCAGGCTGCCGAGAAACTCGGTATCCCCCAGGTGACATATGCCGAAGATATCCTTGGCGTAAAGGACAAAAAGATACAAATAAAAAGGCGACTTGAACGCGGTGTAGAAACTGTTGAAGCACCAATCCCGTCTTTGATAACTGTTCATGGATCTGCTCCGGACTGCCGTTCGAGAAACGCCAAATTGTTAATGAAATACAAACATGCCAAAACAGTATCCGAAACTCAAAACGATACCGACGACTACCTGGCATTGTATGATTCCCGTAAGTATCTGAATATTGCAGAATGGACTGTTGATGACCTGAATGCTGACGAAGAATGGCTTGGTCTGTCCGGTTCGCCGACAAAAGTTAAAAATGTAACCAACGTGGTATTCACTGCCAAAGAGGCGAAAGTCCTTAACGATGGTGATGAAGAAATTGAAGGCTTGATCAAAGAACTTCTTGAGAACCATACCATCGGTTGATATTTTTTGACGATAATTATTAAAAACCTAAAAAGAATCTTATTGTGAATAGCATATTTGTTTACTGTGAAATCGAAGAAGGAGCCATCGCTGATGTGAGCCTCGAACTCCTTACCAAAGGCCGTAAGCTTGCTGATGAATTAAAGACCAACCTGGAAGCTGTTGTAATTGGCACGGAAATTAAGGGTATAGAAAAGAGTATATTTCCTTATGGCGTGGATGTCATACATCTGGCCGATGAAAAAGACCTGTATCCGTATACCACACTTCCGCACGCAAGCATTATTACCAAATTATTTAAAGAACAAAATCCTGAAATCGCACTCTTCGGAGCTACTTCTATCGGTCGCGACCTTGCTCCACGTGTAGCATCAGCATTAAAATGTGGTCTTACTGCCGACTGTACCAGCCTTGAGATTGGCGAACATTCTGACAAAAAAAATAAAAAAGAATATAAAGATCTATTGTACCAGATCCGTCCGGCCTTCGGAGGTAATATCATTGCCACCATCATTAATCCTGAGACACGTCCACAAATGGCCACTGTCCGTGAAGGCGTTATGAAAAAAGAGACCTATGCTCCTAACTATCAGGGCAAGGTAAATACGCTGGATGTATCTAAATATGTTAACAAAGAAGATTTTGTTGTCAAGATCATCGAACGACATATTGAAACGAAAAAAATAGACATCAAAGGTGCTCAGGTAATTGTTTCCGGCGGATATGGTGTAGGTTCAAAAGAAAATTTTGACCTGCTGTTTGAATTAGCCGAAGTACTCGGCGGAGATGTCGGAGGATCAAGAGCAGCAGTTGATGCAGGCTATATTCCTCATGAACGACAAATCGGACAAACAGGTGTGACTGTACGTCCCCATTTATACATTGCCTGCGGGATATCCGGTGCTGTACAACACAGGGCAGGAATGGAAGAATCGGCCATGATTATCTCCATTAATAAAGATCCAAATGCCCCTATTAACAATATCGCTGACTATGCCATTATAGGGGATGTCGGAGATGTTATTCCAAAATTGATCAAGTATTATAAGAAAAATGCCAAATAGATCATTTTGAGAATGAACAGATTATTTATACAATCATTTAAAGCTGAAAATCATGCCAAATTTTTATAACGATAACGAACATTTAAACTTTCATCTAAATCATCCTTTGATGAAGAAGATTGTCTCCCTGCGGGAAAACAACTTCGCGGATAAGGATAAATTTGAATATGCTCCGATAGACTTCGAAGATGCTATTGACAGCTATGAAAAAGTGCTGGAGATCGTCGGGGATATCTGCGGAAATATTGTAGCAGAAAATGCTGCATCTGTTGACCTGGAAGGCCCCAAGGTTGTTGATAACGAAGTGAAATATGCCAGCGGCACCCAGGAAAACTATGAAGCACTTAAAAAAG